>JAUHYN010000342.1 GCA_030426505.1 bacterium
CGATGCGACCGTCGGTGCTGGTCGTCGAGGCGAGTCCGATTTCTCGATAACCGAACGCGTCCGGGCGCACTCCGCAGGGTGTGGAAGCGGGGGCGCGTCGGTTCTCGTTGGTGACCTGGTATCGCGCGATGGTGCCGCTGGTCGACGTGATCGAGACCATGTCCTGGCCGATCGAGACGGTCCGGCCGTCGGGGGCCACGAAGTCGCCCGCGCGGAGGGACGCCGCGGGGTCGCCGCAGCCCTCGATGTCCTGGTTGGGTTCGAGGAGGCCGGTGCCGCAGGCCGCGAGCGTGAGGCCTGCGATCGCGATCGCGAGGCGCCTCACTGGAACACCTGGTCGTCGAACACGACCGCGTCGTCACACGGGCGAATCGCCGTGCCGAAATAACTCTGTTCGATACAGAGGCCTTCCGACGTATCCCCATCCACGGGCGCGAGTCGGGCGACGTACGTCGGGCCGATGCAGGACAGCGCATAGGCTGTGCCCGCCGAGAGCAGCGCGAAGGCGACCGCGCCGGTGAGGATCAGAGGTCGAAGTTTCATGGCGACACCACCGGTGCAAGTCTACGGCCAGACAGGCCGCCCCGTGTCCACGCGGCCCGCGCGTCCCTGGGTCGGACACAGATGTCACGGTCGGCCCGCTCCACCACTCATGATGAAGAAGATGCTACCCGCCGTCCTCGGCGCGCTCACGCTCTGCTCCTGCGTCCTGTCGCCCCGCGACGATCAGCAGGTCACGAGCACCTCTCAGACCGTCTCGATGAACGGCTACACGATCACCGCGGGGGACACGATCAGCATCCGCGCGGCGACGAGCCCTTCCGGGCCGTACGTCGAGATCGCGACCACCGTCGCTTCGAACTCACCGATCACGCTCGTTGACGGTCAGTCGTACTACGCGTTCTCCGTATCGTTCACCGTCCCGAGTCAGTACTGGACCGGCGACGCGTGCCTCGGCCAGGAGACGTTCCTCCGCGCGCGCTCGGTCGGCCTCGGAATCGACCTGCGCACGTACGAACAGCTCGCCGCCGACGGGCAGTCCGTCCCCGACTGCTTCACCGACTACCTCGACAGCAGCGGCAGCTCGCTCGCCGCGATCCTCTACTGCGACTCGCCCGACAGCCCGAACCTGAGGTTGCACACGGCGGGGGCGGGCGCCCCGTTCGGCCACGTCGGCGACGTGACGATCGCCAACGCCGCGGACCTCGATGCGTGGGTCTGCCTCGAGAACCTCACCGGCGACCTCACGGTCCCCGACTCGACGCTCGACGACATCGTGTTGCCGGTCCTCGGCTCCGTCACCGGCGACGTGACGCTCACGTACACGCGCCCCGGGCTCGGGTACTTCGAGTCCACGCGCACCATGTCGTTCCCGATGCTCACGAACATCGGCGGAACGCTCACGATCGATTCGCCCGCCCCGATCGCCAGTCAGGTGATCAACCTCGACGCCGGGCTCGACGCGCTCAACACGCTCGGCGGCGATCTGATCGTCGACGTCGATACGTTCAACTGCGACCTCGACGGACTCGGGACCCTCGGGCACATCCCGGGCAACCTCGAGCTCGTGACGGGCAATGGCGACACGTCGCTGTTCGGCTTCCTCACCGGGCTCGTCTCGATCGGGGGCGACGCGTTGGTCGACATCGGCCACTCCTCCTATGCGGTGCTCCCGAGCGTCGTCTCGATCGGCGGCGACCTCGAGCACATCGACGGCAACTTCGTCGCGCCCGGGTTCGGGAGCGCGGGCTACCTCGCGCTCGAGACGATCGGCGGCGACTTCACGCTCGCGTTCACCGATCCGAACGGGCCGCCCACTTCGCAGGTCTTCGACGCGCTCACGTCGGTCGGCGGCACGATGACCTACGAGGACGTCGGCCCCGGCGGGCGCGACGCGCTGTACGTCGGCGACACGCTCCTCGAGGTGCATGGCCTCGTCGTCACGGACAACGCCGCGCTCGCCGCGATGGGCGGCGCGAACCTCTCCGTCCTCGGGAGCGGCCCGATCACGATCACGAACAACGCGAACCTCTGTACGTCGAGCGTGAATAGCTTCGTCGCCGCGCAAGGCGGGTGGACCGGCGTGCTCACTGCGTCCGGCAACGACGACGGCTGCTGACGCGCGGACCGTCGGTCGAGCGCGCGTTCTCCTACCTGCCAAGCCGACTTCACGTGACCTCGGCGCACCGAACGGGGCGGCGAGGTCACGTCTTCGAATGCGTCACGCGGTGATGCGTCGCTGGCATCGAACCTGCTCTTCACGGGGCGCGTGAATCGAATCGCTCCGATCCTCGCTCTGCTCTGTCTCGCCTGCGACGGCGCTCCGCTCGACGTCGCGCCGCCGCCGCCCCGCGCTCGGCCCGACGTCACACCGCGCGACGCAGGCTCGGTCGACGCTCGGTCCAGGGACGCGGGCACGAAGAATGAAGCCGACGCGGGCGCGGCGCCCGACGCGTCTTCACCGCGCGACGCGGGCGCGGCGCCCGACGCGGGGATCGAAGGGCCGGCGCCCGACGACTGCATCACCGACACCTCGCCGGGCCGCCGGGCGTTCGCGTGCGACGGGCTCACGTACCACGTCAGCGTGCCGACGCGCTGCGCGGCGCCGGGCTGCGCGGTCGTGTTCGACGTCCACGGGTTCACGATGAGCGGCGTCATGCAGGAGAACAACACGAACCTCGCGGCGCTCGCGGAAGGGACGGACTTCATCGTCGTGCAGCCGAGCGCGACTCCGGCGCCGCCCGCTTCGAACTGGTCGGCGCGCAGCGACGACGCGCGGGTGTTCGACTTCATGATGCGCGTCGTGCGCGTGTTCCGCGCGGACGCGGCGCGGCTCCACATCACCGGCTTCTCCGACGGCGGGTGGCTCACGTGGCGCTTCGTCTGCGAGCACGCCGACGTCCTCGCGAGCGCGGCCCCGGCGGCCGCGTCCGGCTACTGCTCGGTGGAGCGCGCGTGTGACTTCGTGGAGGGCGAGCTCCCCGCCCGCAAGATCCCGCTGTTGTTCATGCTCGGGACGCAGGACGCCTACGTCGAGTTCGCGTGCGCCCAGGAGCAGATCACGGCGGTCGCCTCGGCGTGGTCCCTGATGAGTGAGGGCGTGGTGGAAGAGGGCGCAGGCTACCGACTCGAGCGCTACTCCGACGCCGCCGGCCTCCCGTTCGAGGTGCTCGTCCACGACTACGCGTCCGACGCTTCGGTGCCGTTGATCCCGGACCTCGTCGGGCACTGCTACCCGGGCAGCGAAGATCCGGGCGACGAGGACGGTCAGATCTTCCCGTTCGGGTGCGCGCCGCCGAACGCGTTCCACTGGGGCGCGCGCGTCCTCGACTTCTTCACGCGCACGGGGACGCGGTAGCCCGCATC
Source organism: bacterium (assembly GCA_030426505.1). Taxonomy (GTDB): domain Bacteria; phylum Myxococcota; class Kuafuiibacteriia; order Kuafuiibacteriales; family Kuafuiibacteriaceae; genus JAUHYN01. Next base: position 3,367 of record JAUHYN010000342.1, read on the forward strand.
AATACCTACGTCAGCCACGCTGCGAGGTTAGCTCTCAGCGAACAGCGACCAGCGACCAGCCGGCAGCTCCTCGGTGCGACGCTTCAGCGCCTGATGTGCTCGGGAGATCTTGCTGCGGACTGGAAGCTACTTGCTGTGGGCTCCTAATCCCATTGCCCCGAGTCGACGATCGGCTTCCCCATGGTGGTCGCGCCGCGGCCCATCTTCATCGTGGTCTCGAGCAACCGGTAGACATGGATCCACGCCGCGCGGACGTCGTCGGTGAAGGCGTCGCCGAGGCCCTGGTCGAGGGTCCACATGAGGGCGGCGCCGACGCTCGCGTACGCTTCGTCGGGGACGCGGTACAGCTCGCGGTGGCGGCGGCCGAGGGCGAGGACGACGAGGAACAGATCGCTCTCCTCCTCGATCTCGTTGTCCCAGGACGCCTCCGGAAAATCGAGTGCCTTGACCACGAACGCGAGCATCTTGATCAGCTTGCGCTTCTGGCCGGCGAGGTCGTCGGGGAACAACGCGCGGTAGCGCGGCGCGATCTCGAAGAGGCGCCGGTAGAACAGATCCGCGGCGGTCTCCTGGATGGGGAGGACGAGCTGCCAGCTCCTTCGGATGTGGTGCTTTTCGGTTTCGTCGAGCATGAAGACGCGGGCCGGAGGATAGCCGAAGCCGCACTTCGAGCCTACCGGGGCGGGCTGCGAGTTGCGCCGGCGATCACACTCGGAAAGACGCGCGAGTCCGCGTACGTTTCACAGGTGATGAAGTCGTGGATCCATCTCCTCGCCCCCCTCGCTGCGCTCGTCCCCCTGACCGCGAGCGCGCAAGAGTTCGAGGCGCCGCCGCCGCTCGATCAGAACTCTCCGTACGAGGAGCGCGTCTCCAACGACGATCCCTTCGAGACGATGACCACCGCGCCGCCGACGGCCGATCCCAACGCGCCGGTGATGATCGCGTCCGACGATGACGACGATGAAGACGACCGCACGCCGCCCACGATGGCGGAGTTCGAGGCCACGCTGAACCCGCACGGCCGGTGGGTGAGCTCCGCGTACGGGCGCGTCTGGGTCCCGCGCGCCCCGTTCGCCGGGTGGCGCCCGTACTCACACGGGCAGTGGGTTCACACCGCGGACGGTTGGACGTTCGTCTCGTACGACAGCTGGGGCTGGGCGCCGTTCCACTACGGCCGCTGGGTCCACCTGCGCCGGCACGGCTGGGCCTGGGTGCCGGGCTACGAGTGGAGCCCCGCGTGGGTGCAGTGGCGCTACGGCGGCGACTACGTCGCGTGGGCGCCGCTCGGCCCGGCGAACCTCACGGCGACCTACTACGACTCGCCGTCGCTCTGGTTCGCAGTGCGCTCCAACCACTTCGGCGGCCGCGTGTATCGCAAGCACTTCGTCCCCACCACGCGCGTCAACGTCGTCTTCGGCGCGACTCGCCGCGGCCGACCGAGCGTCACGTACGTCCAACGCGCGACGGGACACCCGGTGAAGAACGTGCGCGTCTATCGCCGCGCCCACCGCCGCGCGCGCGCCGCCGATCGCCGCATCGAGCGCCGTCAGGATCGCCGCGACGTGAAGCGCGCGCGCCGTGAGGAGCGCCGCGAGATGAAGCGCGACCGCCGCCAGGATCGCCGCGATCGCCGGGACGATCGCAAGGCGCGCAAGATCGAGCGCCGCGAGGACCGACGCGACCAACGCCGCGCCCGCCCCGCCCGCCGCGGCGACTGACTACAGCAAGAACGGCGCGGGCGCGCTCGCGCTCGCCGCCTTCGGGGCCGGGGCGAGCCGCTGATCGATCTCCTCCGCGAGCATCTCGAACAACCACGACAACGATCGGTGATCGTCGAGCGCCGACAGCGGTTGGCCTTGCGCAGCCGCCGAGAGGAGCGCGGGCGTGCGCGGTATCGTCGTCGAGAAGAGCCACTTCGGATCGACCGACGCGTCCGCTTCCGTGAAAGCGCCGACCGAGCCGCGCTGCGAGCGATCGAACATGTTGATCACCACGCCGAGGACGTCGTCCGTGCGGTTCATCTGACGGAGGAACGCGCGGAACATCCCGAACGAGCGCGACGCGATCGGCTCGGACTGGAGGACGCCGATCACGTGGCTCGCCGCGCCGATGATCTCGGCCGCGGGGCCGGTCATGCCGGCGGGCGTGTCGACGAGGACGAGGTCCGCGTCTTCGGAGAGCTGCGAGAGGACGCGACGGATCTCGGCCGCGGTCGGCGCGCGCATCATCGACAGCGGATCGAGGTCGGCGCCGAGCGCGGGGAGGATGCTCAGGCCTTCGATCCGCGTCTTGATCAGGAGCGACTTCGGGTCGATCGACGTGCCGATGATGTCGAGCAACCCGCGCCGCGCGCGCTCGCGCGACGCGACCGCGGAGAGGATGTCGCCGTTGACGTCGCCGTCCACGAGCACGATCCGCTTGCCGCGCTTCGCGAGGCCGATCGCGACGTGCAGCGCGAGCGTGGTCTTCCCGCAGCCACCCTTGGGGCTGACGATCGCGACGGCCGGACACCCGAGGCGCGTCGTGGGGACGGGCGTCGGTTCGGGCGTGTGTTCGCGCGTCGGTTCGGGGGCGCGCACCGGCGGGGCTTCGTGACGGACGGGCGTGGGGGCGCGAACCGGGGGCGCCTCGGCCACGTGCATGGGCTCGGCGACGTGGACCGGAGGCTCGGCCACGTGCATCGGCTCCGTCGCGCGGACCGGAGGGGCCGGCGTCGGGCGCGACGAAGGACGCGGCGGCGGCGTCTCGTACTGTTCGACGAGCTTCGCGGTGAGTCGCGCGATCGGGGCGTGATCGTCTTGGCGCGCCGGGAGTCGCTCGACCCGGAAGGTCTCGAGCGGTTCGGAGAACAGCTTGCGGAGCGCGGCGAAGCCGGTGACGTCGCTCGCGGCGAGCTCGGCGCCGAGGATCATGCCGCCCTTCAGCGTGACGCGACCGGAGAGGCCCTCGCGCCCGAAGAGCTCGACGGACAACAGCTGCCGGCTGATGGAGAGCGCTTGAAGGACGTCGGCGACGGAGAGGTCACCGAACTCTCCCCGGACGACGACCGATTTCTGTGATGCCAAGTCGACCATCTCGTTTCCCCGTGAGGAGGCTCGCTCAAAACGGGACTGCTGTCACCTGGGACTGTTTACGAGGCGCGGGCGACGTTGCGGTCGATCGCCGCACAAACCCCGTCCCACAGGACGAGGCGGGCTTCGAGGGCCCGGACGGCGGCGTCGGAGGCGGCCGTCCACTTGTCGTCGTCTTCCCCGCACAGCTCCTCCACGAGGGAGCGGGCCATCGGGCCGTGGTGGTCGCCGTCGAGGTCGATGTGGCGCTCGAGGTAGTAGCGGAACGTGCCGAGGCGGCCGGGGTTGTTCTCGTCGAGGGTGTTCACGATCTTCGAGAAGACCTCGGGGAGCAGATCCTCGCGCCCGAAGGTGAACGCCGCGGCGGCCTCGTGGACGCGCTCGGTCATCGCGAACGTCTCGCAGACGAAGTGGCGCACGGGGACCGGAGCGTTCGCCGCGTCGAGCGCGCCGCGGAGCGGGCGGTCCTCGTCCACGTTGTCGATCAACGCGTCGATGATCGACGTGGACGCGCCGCACTCGTGCATCGCGCGGCGGTACATCTCGAAGTGGCTGATGTAGCCACCGTCGCGATCCTCGTCGCTCTCTTCACCGAGGACGATCTCGTTGACGAAGCGACACGCGCGGCTCTGCGCGGAGGGGCGCCACGGCACCTGCGTGCTGGTCACCGCGTTCTGCAGCGACTTGAGCAGCGACATGAAGTCCCAGACCGCGAATATGTGGTGCTCCATGAACACGTGCATCGCTTCCATCGTCCGGAGCCGGTCGTACATGGGGTGCTCGAGCAGGAGGCGCCGGACCGGGGCGCACCGATTCTCGATTTGATAGAGCCGCGCATTCGTGAGCATGGATCATTGGTAGCGCGCCGAGCGTGTGGCGCGTCGAGGCCCGAACGACGCAGGTTCGGCGCAAGGATCGGTGGTTCGGCCACGCGGGTCCCACGCCGCCGCACAGCGAAGCGTCCGTTTCGTTGCAACCTTGTCCGCGCCCTGAGCGCCGCGGTAGGGATCACCTTTCGTATTCTCTGGGAGTTCACTGGGGACCATTTTGCGCGGGAGGCCCCTCGAGTGGGTTTTTGGGCCCCGAGAGATCGAGGATTCGGTGCGTCGCGAGCCCGCGGCTAGAAGTTTCGCAGCCGGCTGTCGAGCGCGCGGGACGGATCGTAGGAGGCCTGGATCGGGACCACGACGTCCGGGAGGTGCTCGGCCTTCTTCGCGATGAAGCCGATCCCGAGCTTGTCGTACTCGGAGCTGCGGACGCCCTGATTCACGTAGAACTCTTCGTGGGTGTACGGCATCGGCTCAACGAGGATGTTCTGGTTCGTCGCCCACTTCGAGCTGCTGCGGATCAGGAAGGACTCCATCTCCGTGAACCCGTTCGCGCCGTAGAAGTCGTAGAAGAAGTTGAGCGAGAAGTTGTAGAAGCCGTGGTTGAACGCGTCGAGCGGAGCGAGGTGGCAGACGATCCCGCCCTCGCTCACGGCGCTCGAGATGTTGTGCATGACCGTCTTCATATCGAAGATGTGCTCGATGGTGCCGACCTCCACCACGAAGTCGTAATGGTTCCGCATTCGG
>JAUHYN010001442.1 GCA_030426505.1 bacterium
GCTGCCGAACCAGGTAAGCAATCGCCACGCTCAGTCGATGTAACCGAGGCCGCGCAGGCGCTTCTCGAATTGCTCGCGGTCCAGGCCGTCCTCGTTGGCGTAGGCGCCGATGCCGCGCTCGAGGAGGTGCTCGATCAGCTCCTCCGCCGAAGAGTAGCCCTGCGTGTCGACGACGTACTCGATCTGCTCACCGAACGGCAGCGACGTGTCGAGGCCGTCGTAGGTCGCGAGGCCGCGGTCCACGAGGTGCGCGCCGAAGTCGTCGGCGCCCTTGAAGCCGTTCTGCTTGCCGACCTCCTTGAGGCGGCCCTTCATCGATCTCGGTATCTTGAGCTTCTTCATCGCGTGTTCTTCTCAGGGCGGGGGCTGCAGGAACGTCGCGCGGTCCTCGTCGTCCAGCACGTCGAAGTAGCGTTGTACCGTCGGCGCGACGTCCGTGAGGGACCACGTCCCTTCAGCGATCTTCCGATTGCTCAGTAACACACCCGGCACGTGCTGTGGGTCCACACAGTGGTCGCCGCTCCACTTGTCCGTGTTCACTTCGAGGATCTGACGCCCGACCTCACCGAGCGCCGATTCGTCGGAGCTGCGGTAACCGCGCGCGTAACCGACGATCAGGTCCGGCGCGCGCTCCGCGAACGTGCGCATCTCGGGCCGGAAGGTCCTCGTGACGACGCGCTCGCCGCTCGTCGGATCCGTGAGCGCTTCGAGCTCGCGCGCGAGGGACTCGAGCACCCACGGCGCGTCGGCCTCGGAGACGATGCCCTCCGGTTCGCGGCCCTCGAGGTTCAAGAACACTTGGTTCAAGCCGAGCGCGTACGCGCGGGTCTTCGACCAGTCGATGTGTCCGAGCACCGTCTTCTCGCGCGCGTCCGGCGCGGCGAGCGTGAGGAAGCCCTTCCGCGCGAGCCACGTGTTGAGGTGGACCTTCGTGTGGTACGGCCCGAAGCCGTGGTCGGACATCACGATCACCGCGGTGTCGTCGCCGGCCGCTTCGAGCACCTCGCCGATCACCCCGTCCATCTTCGCGTACAGATCGGGGATGGTGTTCGCGAGCTTCTTCTCTTCTTCGGTCGCGTCCGGCTCGATCGTCCGCCAGAACATATGGCTCACGAGATCGACGCTCGAGAAGTAGAAGAACAGAAGCCCGCGATCGAACCGCGCGAGCTCGCGGCGGAGCATTGCGTGGCGCTCTTCGAACACGAGGTGTTCCTGCGCGAGGAAGTCCTCGTCGGACAGCACGCCGCCCACGAGCGCCTTCGTGTCTTCCGGCATGCCCTGCGTGTAGTAGCGCCCGACGTCCTCGGCGATCTGCACCGAGAACTCTTCCGGGCTGGAGATCGGCTGCGCCGGTTCGAGGGGGTCGAGGTTGATCGGGCTGATGTAGATCGTGGGCGTCGCGCCGAGCGCCTTCGCGTAGATGCGCGCCACGCCCGTGATCGAGACGACGTCGACCGCCGGTGAGAACGACAGCTCGACCCACTCGGACCACTCGCCCTCGCGGAGGATCACCTCGGTCTCGCCGATTCGGATCATCGCGCCGTCGGACTTCGGGCCGAAGTGGACGGTCACCGGGAGCGTCATCTCTGCGCGGGACGGGGAGAGCGGATCCGGAGGGCCGTCGAGTGTGGAGGTCCCTTCGGTCGGCGTGAGCATGCGGAGGAGGTGGACG
>JAUHYN010000343.1 GCA_030426505.1 bacterium
GACGTCGACATCCGCTTCGTGCTCGCGGGCGACAGCGAGATCCTCGCGGCGCTCGACCAGAACTACGGCCCGAACCCTCGGCCGGACACCGTGTCCGCGCCGCCGCCGCCGCTCGCGAACATGGACACGAGCGTGCGCTTCGGCGGCAGCGCGGCCGAGCCGCTCTCCGCCTCCATCCTCCCCGGCGACCTGATGGGCGCCGAGGCGACCGAGCTCGCCGAACCGCGCGCGCCGCGCGCACCGACGCCCGCGAGTACGCCGCCGCCGCTCCAGGCCGTAGCGGTTGTCGGGAACGGCGCGACGAATGACCCGGGCGAGTCCGGCGACACCGCCGCCTCCTCGCTGCCTCCGCTGATCGCGGAGCACCGCATCGCGACCGAGAGCGTCCGCGCGCGTTCGCACAGCTCGACCGATGGGGCCGGGCGCCCACCGCCGCGACGCGACGCGGCCGTGCGGCCGGCGCGCGAAGACGGGTCACGCGAGGGCGGTTCGGTGCGTCCGAGGCGGCAGGACCCGGCGGCCGGCCGCAAGGACGCGACGCCGCCGTCGCGCGGGCCGACCGAGGCGATCCGGCCGTTGCGCGCGTCGGCCGATCCTTCGCTGGACGCCACGCTCCCCCCGGCGCCCGACGCGGCGACGGACTCGGTGCCGCCCGAGCCGGTCCCGCGCCGACGCCCGGCTTCGCCCACCGAGCCGGTCCGCGGCGTGCGCAACGCGCAAGTGGAGTCGATCGGCGACTTCGCGCTCGAGGAGCGCATCGGCGTGCAGGGCGTCGCGGAGACTTGGCGCGCGCGCCGGAGCTCCGGGCCCTCCGCGGGGGCGGTCGTGCATGTCCGCCGGATGCTCCCGTCGCTCTCCAAGAACGAGCGTTCGCGGCAGCGCTTCTTCGGCGCGGCGCAGAGCCTGGTCGACGTGGACGACACGCACGTGGTCCGCGTGATCACCGCCGAGTCCGAGGCGGGCGAGGACTTCGTGGTCACCGAGGCGGTCGACGGCACCGACCTCGAGCGGCTCCTTCGTGCCGCCGCGGACAAGAAGCTCGAGGTCCCCATCCCGATCGCGCTCAAGATCGCGCAGGGCATCGCGCGGGGCCTGAAGGCCGCGCACGAGCAGGGCATCTGGCACCTCGAGCTCACGCCGCGCACCGTGATCGTCACGCGCGACGGGACGGTGAAGGTCACGGACTTCCGGGTGGCGGCGGGTCTGATCGACGACCGCGGACGCTACGTCGCGCCGGAGCAGGTGACGGCCGACGCCGGCGACGCGCGGACCGACGTGTATCGCCTCGGCCTCATCCTCTACGAGCTCCTCGCCGGCGTGCCGTTGGTCGCGAGCGACGTGAAGGATCCCGCGCGCGCCCAAGAGGCCGTCCGCCAGTTCCGCACGACGCTCGCCGAGGCGCGCTACGACGTGTCGCCGTCGCAGGAGAAGCTGATCGCGGGGGCGCTGCGGCCGGACCCCGAGAAGCGGCACGAGACGATCACGGCGTTCCTCGCGGCGATCGACGAGGAGCTCGCGCGTTCGCGCACGGCGGCGAGCGCGGCCTCGATCATGCGCTTCGTGGACCGGGTCGAGAACACGCCCGGCCCGGAGCCCGCGCGCTTGCAGGACAACGCGGCGGAGGTGTTGTCGTCGGCGGCGGCGGCGATGAAGCGAGTGGAGGAGCGCGCTCGGCCGGCGCTGCTCCGCGCGGGGGACGTCGCGGTCGATGCGTTCGACACGTTCATGTCGGCGCCGACGCCGATCAAGGTGGCGGTCGCGGGCGGTGCGTTCCTCACGCTGGTGATCGCGTCGGCGATCGTCGCGGTGACGATGTCCTCGCGCGACGCGGAAGACACCGCGCCGATCACCCTCGTAGACGAGGCGCCGAAGCCGCCCCCGAAGCGCACGGCGACGCGCGACGTCGCGTCGAAGGCGACGGCGGGCGCCGCGATCGAACTGATGCCGGACGTCGTCGACGAACCGGCTCCGGACGGCTTCGCCTACGCGAAGACGCACGGCCTCGAGCTGCGCGCGACGGCGTCGGACGACGGCGAGGTGTTGTTCTGGTTGGAGGTCGGGCAGCTCGTCCGGGAGATGGGGGAGGTCGAGGGCAAGCGCCTCGTCCTGATCCCGCCGCGTGGCCCGGCGGGCTTCGTCGACGCCGAAGCGCTCACCGGCACGCTGCCGCTCGAGGCGCTCGCGCGGCAGGTCGCATTCGACGACTGCAGCGTGTCGCGTCGGCGCACGCTCGACGATTGCCTGTACGACGCGAAACAATCGGAGACCGCCTGCACGGATCGCTGCCTCGATCGATCCGCCGGGCGTTGCGTCCCGATGTGCCAGCTCGCGTTCGACCGTTGCATCGCGAGCTGCCGCAGCTCCGACGCGGCCGAGCCGCCGCCCCCGAGACGCCGCCGCCGCCGCCGTTGAACCGCTCGGTTTGCATTTTTTTCACGGGAGGGTCGTCCTAACCCGGGGACGCCCTCGGGGGCTTCGTACGCGCTCCTCGCGGCCGATCCCGGATCAGAATGCTCCTGCAGGATTCGAGGCGCCCGGTTCCCGCCGGGTGAATCCTGGTTTGGCCCGTCACAAAGCCTTGCACTCCAGCCACGAGATCGACATAAGGACTTTCGGCGTTGGCGGATTTATGGCCGCAACGGAAATACGGACGTCACGAATTCGGGGGAACAAGGGGAAGTGAATCACGTGACTGCATTGAAACTGCTCGCAACCGGAATGTTACTCGGTCTCGTCGCCTGTGCGGACGGAACCCCGGACGGCCCTCGCGCCAACGAGGGTTCCTTGGAGGACGTCTCGATCCCGAGCGACTTCACGTTCCAGACGAACCGCGCCATCAAGGTCGCGGTCTCTGCGTCGCCCGCCGCCGTGCAGCAGGGCGCCGCGTTGGAGATCACCCGCGCGGACGGGCGCCGTCTGTACCGCGGGCCGATCAAGGCCAACCGCCCCGTCGTCCTCGACGCCGTGGTCCCGTCCAAGGACACGAACGTCAGCGTTCGACTCCTCGCTCGTGACCAGGTGCGGACTGCGCAGGTCGACATCTCCAGCGGCAACGCCAACACGAGGTTCGAGTAATGAACGCGAAGCAGCTCGCCCCGCTCTCGCTCCTTTCGACGCTCCTGATCGCCGCTCCGGCGTTCGGCTTCGACGCCGACTCCGACGGCACGAAGGACGCCGCCGACGCGTACCCGTGTGAAGCGAACGCCGTCGGCGCCGGGTTCTATCCCGCGCAAGGCGACCACGGCCTGATGATGTTCGAGGACCTTTGGCCGTCGAACGGCGACCGCGACTACAACGACGCGGTCATCGCCTACAACTACATCTACAAGTTCGACGCGAACGGCGACGTGATCCAGATCCGCGCGACGTTCAACGTCCTCGCGCTCGGCGCCGAGATCCGCAGCGGCCTCGGACTGTCGCTCCCGATCCCGCGCACCGCGGTCGGCGGCGTTCGCCTCACGCGTTGGGACAAGCACAAGAGCGAAGAGAGCTCGATCAACCTCGTCCCCACGAACGATGCGAACCTGACGTTCACGATCACGAACGACATGCGCGAGTTCTTCGACTGGTACGGCGGCGGCATCAACACGTCCGCCAGCGAGCCGCGCCTCGAGGGCGAGACGATCGAGATCTGGATCGACATGTGGCAGCCGACCCCGTTCCCCACGGCCGAGGCCCCGTACGATCTCTACATCTTCCGCACGGCGACCCCGTCCCACGAAGTCCACCGCCCCGAGTACTCCGGCACCGGCAACATGAACACCGCGCTGTTCAACACCGTCGACGACGGCTCGAGCCCCACGCGCAGCTTCGTCAACGTCGGCGGCCTGCCGTTCGCGCTCGTCTTCCCGACGCTCGTCCCCTATCCGAGCGAAGGCGTCCGCATCGACACGCTCTACCCCAACATCACCGCGTGGGCGGCGTCTGGCGGCACGACCAACCAGGACTTCTACACCAACGGCGTGAACATCGCGGCGGCCTACTCGGACGTCAACGGCCTCGGCGCGCCGACGCCCGAGTTCATCGGCCCGGCCGACCTCCCGGCGCAGACCGGCTGCATCCGTGACTGGGGCCTCGCGGTCGAGTGGGGCAGCGTGGCGAGCCGCTACTCGTACGGCGCGGTCGTCGATCCGAGCGGCCTCGCGACGCTCACCGGCTACACCCAGGGCGCGTTCATGAACCAGACGAACGCGGGGGGCCTCGACGCCTTCGTCGCGCGCTACGACACGACGAGCGGCAACCTCATCTGGGTGCAGCAGCTCGGCAGCAGCGGCGACGACGCCGGTCGCGACATCGTGTCCGACTCGAGCGGCAACCTCTACGTGGTCGGTACGGAGCGTCGCGAGATCGGTGGATACCCGACGGAGACCGAGGAGACCGCGACGTACGACGTCGTCGGCGACGTGATCCTGCACTTCGATCGCGAGGGCAACCGACTCGACCGTTGGACCGTCTTCGACTGGTTCGATCCGACCGATGTCCCCGAAGACCTCGACGACGTGTACTGGGAGTCGTTCAACGATCCGTTCTGGGACTTCCTCTACGGCGGCGGTACCAAGGATTGGTCGCACGTGAACAACGTCCACACCGATCCCCGCAACGACAATCACCTGATCCTGAGCGTGCGGCACCTCGACGTCATCGCCAAGGTCGACCTCGAGGCCAACACCCTGCTCTGGTCGCTGGGTCCGCACAGCGACGACTTCACCATGGTCGGCGACGGAGAGTGGCAGTATCACCAGCACGCCCCGCAGATGCAGGACGACGGGTCGATCTTGGTCTACGACAACGGCAACGGCCGAAACGGGGAGGAGAACGGCGCGGACTCCTACACTCGGGTAGTGCATTACGCCGTCGACGAAGACGACATGGAAGTCGAGCAGCTCTGGGAGTACCGCGGAGAAGAGCAGTATTTCGCTCGCTTCGTCGGCGACGTCGATTTCGTCGACAACGGAAACGTGCTCATCACCGACGGTGGCATCCTGAGCGATCCGACCATTCCGGAGACCAGCCCCGACGGCGGTCGCTTCGGTCGACTGGTCGAAGTGACGTACGAAGACGACCCGCGAGTCGTCCTCGAGGTCGTCATCGGTGACGACAGCCAGGATGAGGGGTACAACCTCTTCCGCAGCACTCGTTTCGACAGCTTCTACCCCGCGCCCAGCGAATAGGGCATCCGCGCCGGAGTCCTTCGGCGCGGCCTCGGAGAACCAGTACATGGGCCTTCTCGGCAAGCTTTTCAGCCCGTCCAAGGGCGGAGAGTTCTCGCTCCCGTTGGGCGCGTACTACGCGGCGCGCTCGATCTACACCTTCCACCACTTCTTCGTCTGGATGTCGAAGCTCGAGAGCCGCCGAGTACGCAAGCGCCTCGGCACCGAGCTCGCGGTGGATCGTCCGATCTACGTCACGGGATGCGCGCGCTCCGGCACCACGATATCGATCGAGATGCTGAGCAAGCACCCCGAGGTCGCTACGCACCGTTACCACCACATGGTGAACCCCTACATGCCCTACTGGTGGGAGCGCCTGGTCGACTTCCTGCCCCTGCCGGAAGACACCCCGGTCGAGCGCTTGCACAAAGACGGTGTGATGGTGGTCCGCGACAGCCCCGAGGCACTCGAGGAGCCTTCGTGGACCCACTTCTTCAAACACCTCCACGACGAGTCCCAGTCGTGCGTCCTCGATGAGAGCACCACCAACCCGAAGTTCGAGCGCTACTATCGCGAGCACATGGCGAAGCTGGTGGCATCACAGCCCGGGGCCACGCGCTACGCGGCGAAGAACAACTACAACCTGACGCGCATGGAGTACCTGCTCAAGCAGAACCCCGGCGCGAAGTTCCTGCTGTACATCCGCAATCCGGTGAACCACATCGCGTCGCTGATGAAGCAGAACCGCCTGTTCACGGATATGGGCAAGCGCACCCTTCGCATGACCAAGATGATCGGTCATCACGAGTTCGGCGCCGATCGGCTCTGCATCAACGTCGGCAATACCGACCGGATCCGCGAAGTGCGCGAGCTCTGGGACCAGGGGCACGCGGTCCGCGGATGGGCCATGTACTGGTCCGACCTCTACGATTTCGTGGCCACTCGCCTCGAGGAGAACCCAGCCCTGAGAGAGGCGACCCTCGTCGTGCGCTATGAAGAGCTGTGTGCGAACTCCGAGGAGATGATCGACCGCATCTTGGCACACACCGGCCTCCCGGCCGAGCCGTTCGGCGCATCGCGCAAGCACTACTCCGAGAAGCTGCGTCCCCCTCGCTACTACAACCCGAGCTTCTCGGACGGGGAGCTGGACGACGTAGCGGAGCTGTGCAGCGACACGGCGAATCGCTTCGGCTATCGCGCTTCGGAGAACGAAGTGCGCTTCGAACCGCGCCCCGCCGCCGAGTTTCACTAAGCGCCCTCGCGAGGTCGTTCGCGAACGACACCCCCCCGTCGCGGTCGCTCGGGAGTCACCGTGCCCGATCAGAAAGTCCTGCAAGACGTCTTCGTCGCGGTCTTCGCCATCTCGGTGATGGGCGGCGTCGGGGTCGATCTCACGCTCGAGCGCGTCACCACCGTGTTCAAGCGACCGGTCTCGCTGCTGGTCGGTCTGCTACTCAACCACCTCGCCATCCCCGTCTTGGCATTCGGGATCGCGTCCATGCTGTCGCTCGAAGCGGCGGTCGCGACGGGCTTTCTCTTGTGCGCGGCAGCGCCTGGCGGTCCGCGGGGAGCCATGTTCACGCAGCGCGCCGGCGGCGACATTGCCTTTGCCGCGTCGCTCATCGTGGTGATGACCGCGATCAACACGATCAGCACGCCGCTGCTCCTCGGCTGGCTCATCGATACCCCGTTGTCGTCGGACGGCAGCTACATCTGGCCGGTGATACGGATCATCGCGGCCTACCTTCTAGCTCCGCTGGTCATCGGAATGGTGCTACGCGCGAAGCGCCCCGCATTGGCCGACCGGGCCATGACGTGGCTGAAGCGTCTGACGAACCTGCTCTTCGTTGCGCTGTTCGCGATGATTCTGGGCACGCGGGTCGGGATGATCGGCACCATCGGCGCCATGCCTTTCGTAGCCATGCTGATGCTGGCCAGCATCAGCGCGGTGCTGGGCTACCTCGTGGCCGGCCGCCAGCGCGATCTGCGCACGGCGCTGGCTCTCAACACCACCATTCGCAACATTTCGTTGTCGTTGCTCTTGGCCAGCCTGTGGTTCAGCGAAGACGCGACCATGGTGACGGTGATGGTCTACGGACTCGTGATGCTCATCGTGGCCCTTCCGACCACGTTGCTCATTCGACGTCGCTCGGCGTCGGCTCCGTGACCGTCACGTGCTGATTGACGGCGACGTCCGTAAGGACCGTCTCGGCACCACTGGGCCAGCGTACGCGTAGGCTGTCGACGATTTCGGCGTCGCCCAACCCGAAGTGCGGCGAGGCTTGGCCCCGCGACGAAAACCCCATGGCGCCGTCGACCTCCCGCATCTGATTCATCCCGCCCGCGGTCAGGTAGACGTGGGCGCCGATGGCGTCGAGGTTCGAGACGGTCGCTTCGAGGTCGACCTGTAGCCAGTTTCCGGTGGCGTAGCGATTCTCGTAGACGTGTACGGCGTTGTTCGGCCCGCCGCTGATGTTGATGAACACCAGGTCGAGGTCGCCATCGTCGTCGAGGTCGCCGACGGCGCCCCCGCGGTGAGTGCCGCGGTGGTCCGGGAACACGCGCTCGTCGTCGATTCGCGTGAAGTGCGTGCCGCCCTCGTTGCGGTAGAAGTAGTTGGGTTGCCCGCGACCCTCTGGACCCAAGTCGTTGATGAACCCGACGAAGCCGTTGGCCGCCCACAGGTCGAGGTAGCCGTCCTGATCGGCGTCGAACATCGCGCCACCCCAGCTCGTCAGGGCCCACATCGTCGGATCGGGTTCGCAGTAGACTTCGCAGAACAGCGCGAGCCGGCGGCGCGTGTCGTTATCGCTCTCGGTGTCGTATTCGGGCCACGGGGCGGGACCGTCGTAG
>JAUHYN010000344.1 GCA_030426505.1 bacterium
TGTTCCAGGGGAAGACGTAGCCGAAGAGCATCGAGACCTGGAGGTCGAGCTGGCCGTCGCCGAGCGTGACGTCGTCGCGGATGTTGTCGGGGCGCACGAAGCGGCCCGGGTCGGCGAGGAACTCCTCTGCGGTCTTCGGGTTGTCGCCGAACGTCCCCGACGGCCGGTCGTAGCCGGTGGGCGCCTTGACCTTCACTTCGGTCGCGAGCGCGAAGGGTTGGAGGAGCCAGCGGTAGCGCGCGGCGACGGTGAGGTCACCGAGGCCGCGCGCGGTCTGGGTGAGCTCGATGACGTTGTCCTGGTAGTAGTCGAAGTCGGCCGTCGGATCGCCGAGCGGCGACGGCAGCAGGATGACGGCGTCGGCGTCGTAGGAGACGAGCTTCACCGGCAGCGACGCGGACAGCTCGAGGCGATCCGTGAACCCGAAGCGCGCGCCGATCGTGAAGGTCGACGACGTGAAGTTACCGCGGAGCGGGAACGGGCGCGCGGCGCCCTCCTCGAAGAACTCCTGGTCGGCGTAGCCGTAGTCGAAGCCGCCGATCACCGCGATGCGATCGGCGGGCAGCGTCCACGGGGACGCGGCGGCGGGTGTGGCGGTGGCGAGGAGGAGGAGACCGAGCGCGGGGGCGAGGGTTCGGTTCATGTCGTGGGAGGCTTCTTTCGTTTCAGAACGTGAGGAACGGGGCGGGCTTCTTCTTCTTCTTCTCCGGCTCCTCCTTCGCCGGAGGCGGCGGGGGTGGCGGCGGCTTCGCGGCGGCGGGAGGCGGACGCACGCCCGCGTCGTTCGGGGCGATCGGTGGGGTCTCGGGCGCGTCCGGTTCGTCGGGCGGTGCGTCGAGCGGCTCCGGTTCGGTGGGCGCAGCGTCGTCGTCGGTCGAGTCGAGATCGGACGCCGCGTCGGAGGCGGCGGCGCGCTTCGCGGCCCGGTTCGATCCGTCCGCTTCGATCGCGCCCTCCGCACGGCTCGCTCCGGTCGCTCCGGTCGCGTCGGTCGGGTCCGCGTCCCGCGCCGCGCGGGCGCGCCGACGCGCCGTCGCGCGCGCCTCGTCCTTCGGCCCCTCCCCGGCGGGACGCATCGGCTCGATCGTCGCCGCGGGTTCGATCGGCGCTTCCTCGATCGGTTCGCGCTCGGCGCGCACCGGCGGTCGCGGCGCCGGCTCGACGATCGGCGCCGGCTCGACCTCGGTCCTCGGCGCCCCGCTCCACACCACGAGCGCTCCACCGAGCGCGAGCGCGGCGAGGCAGAGGGACACACCGAGGTAGAGCGGCTTCCGCGAACGCGGCAGATCGATCGAACGGTACGCGCGCTCCGTCGATCCGTCGGAGCTCACCGGGCGCTCCGCGGCGACGCGCACCAACTCCGCCAACGCCGGGTCCGCGAACGCCGCGGCCTCGATCGGCACGTAGGTGCCCGCGCGGACCTCGCGCAACGCGGCGAGGAGCATCGCGGCGTCTTCGATGCGGAGCTCGGGCGCCTTCACGAGGCAGCGGTGGATCAACGCGACGAGCATCGGGTGCGCCGTCGGCACCCAGTCGGTGACGGGCCGCGGCTCCTCCGTGCAGGCCTTGAGGACGACCTCGTATGCGTTCTCGCCTTCGAACGGCAGCCGCCCGGTGACGAGGCGGTAGAGGAGCGCGCCCACGCTCCACACGTCGGCGACCGGGCGCACGTCGCGCGCGCTCACGGCTTGTTCGGGGGCCATGTAGTGCGGCGTCCCGACGCCGGCGCCGGTGCAGAGGTCGCGCCCCTCGTAGACGGTGCTCGTAGCGCCGGAGCCGAGGATCCGTCCGCAGCGGTAGCGGCCGGCCACGACGATGGGGGCGGGGGTGTCGATGGGGAGTCCTCCGCATCGTGTACGTGCGCGACGGCACGGTCGGATCGCGACTTTTTACGGGCTGAAGTACGCTCGGGCCGGAAACCCGACCATGCGGCCCCTGTTTCCCCTGCTGTTCGTGCTGTCGGTGTCTTGTACCGAGTCGATCGCGGTCGACTGGCCCTCCACGACGGATCGATCCGCCCTCCTCGTGGTGCGCGCGCCGGGGGAGCGCCCGACCGTCCTGGCGCTGGCCGTCGGCGAGCGACCGCCGCCGCTGTCGATCACGTCCGACACCGAGGTCGTGCTGCTCACCTACGACGGGCCGCTCTCCGCGTACGGGATCGAGCCGGGGCGCGTGGACATCGAGACCGCGGAAGACGCCGGCCGCCCCGTGCCCGACAGCGCCGTCGACTACGTCTGGCAGCCCACGGAGCGCGCGTGGACACAGGTCGCGACGCGCCCGGCCGTCGTCGACACGATCCTCCTCGACGAGCTCGACACGTGCGACGCCGAGGGCGCCTGCCTCCACTTCTTCCGCGAGCGCCTGATCTGCGGCCTCCCGTGCCCGGCGATCAGCCCCATCGCGCCGCCCCCGGCCGTCACCCCGCCGATGAGTTGGGAACACGCTTGCGCCGACGGCTTCACCGCGAACGCTGGCGATCGCTGCCGCCCCGCCGCGCGCGTCCCCTGCGCCGCCCCCGACGCGCAGCGCCTCGGCGACGCGCAGTGCGGCCCGCTCGTCACGTGCCCCGGGACCACCTGGCGCGAGGACGCGAACCCGATCGGCGCCGTCGTCTACGTGGACGCGTCCGTCGCAGCGGGTGGCGACGGGACGAGCGCGCTCCCATTCGACACGATCGCAGCCGCGCTCGCTGCGACGACACCGCCCGCGACGCTCTACCTCGCGGCGGGTGACTACGCGGTCCCCGCGATCGACGGCCGCGTCGTCTTGCGCGGCGCGTGCCCCGCCCAGACTTCACTGCTCGGCGCGGCGACGATCGGCCCGGCCGCCGACCTCACCGTGCAGGGCGTCCGCCTCGCGATCGCCGATGTGACCGTGAGCGGGTCTTTGGCGATCGTGGACTCGATCATCGACGGCCCGCGCCTCTCGACGGCGGCGGGCGGTCGTTTGGAAGTCACCGACAGTCGCTTCCTCCCCCGAGCGGGCGCGGTACACAACGCCGGGAGCGCGACGTTCGAGGACGTGGTGTTCGACGCGTCCAGCGCACCCGTGATCACTTCGTCCGGGGACCTCGGGTTGAATGGCGCGGTGTTCGCGTCGGCGCCCGCCGTGTCCGTCGGCGCGGGCGTCGCGACCGTCGCGCGCGCGTGGGTGGACGCCGACGCCCCGCTCGCCGCGTTCGTCGTCAGCGGCGGGGCGCTCACGGTGACGGACTCTGCGCTCGACGTCGGCGGCTTCGCGCAGGTCAGCGGCTCCGGCGCGGTGACGGCCACCGCCGTCGACGTCACGCAGGGAGCCCTCACCACGACCGTCCGCGACGACGCGCGCCTGACGATCGAACGCGGGGTCATCACGACCGAAGCGCGACAGGCGCTGTTCGCAGCGGATGACGCCGGCGCCCTCACGCTCGATCGCGTCAACGCCGTAGGCGCGCGCGAGGAGCTCGTCGTGGCGGAAGGCGCCAGTGACGTCACGCTCGCGGACGTCGTCGCGACGGACTTCGATCCGCTCGTCGACCTCTACGGCACCGCGACCCTCGATCTCGATCGGGTCGACGCCAACGGCCGCGTGCGCGCCGGCGCGTCCTCCGCGACGGAGGTGATCCGACTCCCGCCCGGCATCTCGAACACGTGCTTCGATGGGTTCGCGCCGCGCGAAGGGAGCCGCGCGACGATCACGATCGACGACTTCGCGGTGCGCGGCCCGCTCAGCTCCGCGATCGCGCCGTGCGCCGGGACGACCGCGACGATCCGCAACGTCACGGTCGAAGACGCCGCCGCTGGGCTCGTCGCCGACTGCCGAGGCGGCTGCGCGGACGACGCCGATGTCCCGGACGTCGACGTCGACGGCATCGCGGTGCGCGGTGACGGCAGCTCCACCGTCGGCGTCCTGATCCGCGGCGGCCGACTCACGCTCGGACGCGCCGCGATCTCGAACGTGTCCCTGTACGGCGTCTACGTCTGGGGGGCGCACGGCGAGCTCACGGACCTCACCGTCGACGGCGTGGGCGCCGACGTCCCGACCGACCCCCTCGCGCGCGACGTGTACTGCTCCGAGAACCGCGGCGGCGGCGTACTCCGCGCCCCCGCCTCCGCGTTCTTCACCGAGGCCTGGAGCTCCGACTTCGCGCTCTCCGAAGAGGAGACCTTCCTCACGAGGTTCGCTTTCTCGAACAGCGGATGCGCGGCGATCTCGATGGGCGTCAGCGGAATGTTCACCGCGAACGACGGCGCGATCACGGACAACCTCCGCGGGCTGAACTTCGTCCGGTTCGGCGAGCCCGTCATCGGCGAAGACGTCGTGTTCTCCGGCAACCGCCAAGCCGACGTCTACGAAGTCGGCCTCGACTGACGCCGGCTAGTGCCTGCGTTCGGAAGTCCGTTCCGAGTTTTCGCGAGCGCCCTTCGTGTCTGGTCGTCGCGCTCCGGAAGGCGTTGGGTGGGCCCCAACAACTGAGGAGCCCGGAAGGGCGGCCGAAAGGCCGCGCGGCGAGCAGGCGCGAAGGGAGCCGCGAAAAGCGGAGCGGACTTCCGAACGCTGGCACGAGTACCAACCGGTCTGTCGCAGTCCCGGCGCATACGATCGGTTCGACCGTCCGCGCCTCGGGCCGATGCGACGCACCGATCGCTCCCTCAGAGTGTCCGGGCCGCGGGGCAACGACGCCTCGCCTCTGCACCAAGGAGAGAGATCCGCAATGCGTTCCACGCACCGTCTTCGCGCGGGCGTCCTCACGACGTCCCTCATGCTCACCGCTTCCGTCGCCTTCGCGGCCCCGAGCAACCCTCGGTTCGCGAGCCCCACGAACTTCGAGGACAAGATGGGCCAGCGGTTCATCATCACCTTCTCGGACATGAAGCAGGGCACGGACCACCTGCGTGAGGTGGGCGCGCACGTCGCGCACGCGTTCCCTAAGCGCCGCGCGGTCGCCGCGTACGTCCCGGAGCGCGCGCTCGAGGGGCTGCGTCACAAGAAGTGGGTCACGTCGATCGAGGCGGACGTCCCGCGCTGGCCGATGGCACAGACCACGCCGTACGGCATCACGATGGTGGAGGCGCTGCAGGTCGCCGACACGTCGTCCGGGAACACGACCGTCTGCATCATCGACTCGGGCTACGCGCTCGCGCACGAAGATCTGCAGGACAACAACGTCAGCGCGTCGCCGAACTCCGGCAGCGGCAACCCGTACGAGGACGGCTGCGGTCACGGCTCGCACGTCGCCGGCACGATCGCCGCGCTCGACAACACGTCCGGCGTCATCGGCGTCAACCGCAACGGCAACCTCCACCTCCACATCGTGAGGTGTTCGGGAACGACTGCGCGTGGGCCTACTCGTCCTCGCTCGTCGCCGCGCTCGACGAGTGCTCGGCGCAAGGCGGCAACGTCGTCGTGAACATGAGCCTCGGCGGCACGCAGAAGAGCCGCTTCGAGGACCGTGCGTTCGAGGACGCCTTCAACGCCGGCGTCCTCTCCGTCGCCGCCGCGGGTAACGACGGCAACACGCGCCACTCGTACCCCGCGTCGTACGACTCGGTGATCTCGGTCGCCGCGATCGACTCCAACCAGCAGGTCGCGAGCTTCTCGCAGCAGACGAGCCAGGTGGAGCTCGCGGCGCCCGGCGTCGGCGTGCTCAGCACGGTCCCATACATTGGCGATCACTCGGTCACCGTGAACGGCACGACGTTCACCGGCGGTGCGATCGAGTTCGCCGCGCAGAGCTCGGGCGTGAGCGGCAACCTCGTCAACGGCGGCCTCTGCGACAGCGTCGGCAACTGGTCGGGCGCGGTCGTGCTCTGCGAGCGCGGAGGCGTCGCGTTCAACGACAAGGTGCAGAACGCCCAGAGCGGCGGCGCCGCGGCGGCGATCATCTACAACAACGTGGCGGGCGGCTTCTCGGGCACGCTCGGCGCGGGCAACACGAGCAACATCCCGGCGATCAGCCTCAGCCAGGCCGACGGCCAAGCGCTCGTCGCGAACCACCTCGGCGCGAGCGGCACCGTCGTCAACCTCGTCACGGCCGGCAGCGGCTACGATCTCTACGACGGCACCTCGATGGCCACGCCGCACGTCGCGGGCGTCGCCGCGCTGATCTGGAGCCACTACCCGAACCGCACGAACCAGGACGTCCGCAACGCGCTCACGCAGACCGCGCAGGATCTCGGCCCCGCGGGCCGCGACAACGCGTACGGCTTCGGCCTCGTCCGCGCGGCGGCCGCCGAAGCAGTGCTCGCCGGCGGCAGCGGCTGCAACGCGACCGAGCCCACCGAGGTGAGCTGCAACGACGGCCAGGACAACGACTGCGATGGCGCGATCGACAGCGCGGACTCGGACTGCAACACGGGCGGCGGGTGCAACCTCGGTCAGATCGGCGACGCCTGCACGAGCGACAGCCAGTGCTGCTCGAACAAGTGCCGCGGTCGCTCCGGCTCGCAGACCTGCCGCTGAGCCACTTGTCCCCGCGGTTCGATCGACGCACACGCTCCGCGTCGATCGAATCGCGCCCAAGCGCCGCGCGGTCCACTATAGGCTCGTGAACATGCGGACGGGCCCCATCCCCCTCGGATTTCTGACACTCTTCGTCGCCGCGTGCGGCGCGCGCACCGACACGATCGACCTCGATCGCGACGCCGGTACGGCGCGCGACAGCGGCGTCATCATCACGCGCGACGGCGGCGTCGATCTCGACGGCGGGACCCGCGACGGCGGCCCGCGCGACGGCGGCGAATTCCCCCGCGATGCGGGCGAGGCCCCGGACCGTCACCGCCCCGAAGCCGTCGCGTGCGACATGACGCGCCCGTCACCGCCGGTCGTCCCGAACCCGAACTCGATGGACGAGTGCGCCGCGCACACCGACTGCACCGCCGGCATGAACGGGCGCTGCCTCGAGATGCGCTTCGGCTACGTCTGCACCTACGACGAGTGCTTCAGCGACGACGACTGCAGCGGCGTCTGCGAGTGCAACGGCGGATTCGGATCGGACGCGAACGTGTGCCTCCGCCAGGGCGACTGCAACGTGGATGCGGACTGCGGCGCGGGCAACTTCTGCTCGCCGTCGTTCGGAGACTGCGGGTCGTTCAGCGGGACGATCGGCTACTTCTGCCACACGCCCCAGGACGACTGCGTCAACGACAGCGACTGCACGAGCATGGGACCGCAGTGGTACTGCCGCTACGATCCACTCGTCGCGCGGTGGTCGTGCTCGGACGCGCAATGCGCCGGCTGAGTCTCCTCTTCGTCCTCGGCGTCGCCGCGTGCGGTGGCCGCACGGACCTGTCCGAGGACACGCCTCCGCCCACGCTCCTCGAGCGCGGGCGCGCGTACGTCGAGTCGTTCGACGTAGCCCGCGCGGCACTCGAGGACTCTCTCGTCGATCCAACGAACGGCTACAGCCGCCGACGCCTGGACCGCTACACCGAAGACGAATGGGGCGCCCTCGTCGAGTTCCGGCCCCGCGTGCGATTCCCCGGCGAGGGAGACTGGTCGGACGACACGTGGGACGCGCCGTTCGATGAGGCGTCCCTCCTCGCGCTCGGCGAGCGCGCGTTCTCCGCGTACCCCGTCCAGTTGCGACCGGAGCTCGCGATCGACGACGTGGAGTCGTACGGCGCGTGGCCGGGCTCGTTCGTGGAGGTCCAGACCCCCGCCGGCGTCTCGCGCGCCCTGACCTGCGCGACGTGCCACGCGCGCCCCGGCCAGCCCGGCGTCCCCAACCACCGCTTCGATCTCGGTCGCCTCATGGACGACTGGGCCGGCGCGCAGACCGCGAACAGCGAATGGGGCCCCGGCGCGGTCGACGTGACGGGCGACGACATCGACAACCCGACCGCCATCCCCGACCTGCGACCGATCGCGTACCAGACGCACCTGCACCGCGCGGCCACGATCGTGAACGACCCGATCGCCCTCGCCGTTCGGACCGAGACGCTGATCCTCACCTCGCTCAACGAGAACCTCCGCCCGCCGCGTATCGTCGCGAGGTGAGGAT
>JAUHYN010000345.1 GCA_030426505.1 bacterium
CCCACCATCGCCACCGGCGGGCACCGCGGGATCGAAGGTACACGCGCCGATCCACAGCGCTGACATCACCACGGCCCACGCGCGAACGCTCATGACTCGTCCTCACCCAACAGCCGCGCCGCGGCGTGCGAGGGGCTGAGCGTCCCCGCCAACACCTCGGCCTCGACTTCGGCCCGCGTCGAACACGACGCCCAGAACCGCTCCACCACGCGCGCCTCCACGAGCTGGATGAACCATTCGCGTCGCTGCGCGCGCCGCTTCTCGGCGAGCTCGCCGCTGTTCGTCATCAACGTGCGGTGCTCTTCGATTCCGCTCCACATCGCGTCGAGGCCGTCCCCGGTCCGCGCGCTCACCGTGCAGACCGGCGGCGTCCAGGTCGCGCTCGCGGGCGTGAGGATGTGCAGCGCGTGCCGATACGCCGAGGCCGCCGCCCGCGCCGGGCGCACGTTGTCGCCGTCCGCCTTGTTCACCGCGATCATGTCCGCCAGCTCCACGACGCCCTTCTTGATCGCCTGGAACTCGTCGCCCGCACCCGCGAGCAGGACGAGCAGGAAGAAGTCCACCATCTGCGCGACCATCGTCTCCGACTGACCGACTCCCACCGTCTCTACCAGCACCACGTCGTAGCCGGCGGCCTCGAGGATCGTCATCGTCTCGCGCGTCGTCGCCGTCACGCCGCCGAGCGTCCCCGACGAAGGCGAGGGCCGCACGAACGCCGAAGGGTGCTTCGACAGCCGAAGCATCCGCGTCTTGTCCGCGAGGATGCTCCCGCCCGACCGCGTGCTCGAAGGGTCCACCGCGAGCACCGCGACGCGGCGCCCTTCCTCCACGAGCTTCAATCCGAGGGCTTCGATCAGCGTGCTCTTCCCCGCGCCCGGTACGCCGGTGATCCCCACGCGGTGCGCCTGGCCCGCGTGCGGCGCGAGCGCCGACAACAGCCGGTGCGCCTGTTCGCGGTGTTCGGGGCGTCGGCTCTCGATGAGCGTGATCGCCCGCCCGATCGTCGTGCGATCGCCGCCGAGGACGCCCTGGGCCAGGGCGTCGACGGAAGGCTCGCTCACGCAGCCCCCCGCCCGTCGAGCGCGTCGAGTAGCTTGTCCGCCGCATCGGCGATCACGGTACCCGGCGGGAAGATCGCCGTCGCGCCCGCCTCGAGCAGCGCCGCGTGGTCCCCCGGAGGGATGACGCCGCCGACCACGATCAGGATGTCATCGCGCGACATTTCGCGGAGCGCGTTCTTCAACTCGGGCACCAACGTGAGGTGACCCGCCGCGAGCGAGCTCACGCCCACCACGTGGACGTCGTTCTCCACCGCTTGCCGCGCGGTCTCCTCGGGCGTCGAGAACAGCGGGCCGATGTCCACGTCGAAGCCGAGGTCCGCGAACGCCGTCCCGATCACCTTCTGCCCGCGGTCGTGTCCGTCCTGGCCCATCTTCGCGACGAGCACGCGCGGCCGGCGCCCCTGCGCCGCCTCGAACGCCGTGACCTTCGCCTTCACCGCGTCGAGCCGATCCTTCGAACCCTGCGCCTCGCTCTCGTACACCCCGGCGATCGTACGCACTTCGGCCTGGTGACGTCCCCAGACTTTTTCGAGGGCGTCGCTGATCTCACCCACCGTGGCCTTGGCGCGCGCCGCGTCCACCGCGAGCGTGAGCAGGTTCCCGTTCCCCGACTCGGCCGACTTCGTCAGCGCCGCCAACTTCGTCGCCAGCACCGCGTCGTCGCGGCTGGCCTTCAACTCGGCGAGGCGCGCGAGCTGCTCCTCGAGCACCGCGCGGTTGTCGACCTTCAGGACGTCGACCTCCTCCTCCTGCTCGAGTCGGTACCGGTTCACGCCGATCACCGCCTGCACGCCGCTGTCGATCCGCGCCTGCGTCCGGGCCGCCGCCTCTTCGATGCGCATCTTCGGGATGCCGGCCTCGATCGCCTTTGCCATCCCGCCCTCGGCCTCGACTTCCTGGATGTGCGCCCACGCGCGCTGCGCGAGGTCGTGCGTGAGGCGCTCGACGTAGTAGCTCCCGCCCCACGGATCGATCGTCGTGGTCGTCCCGGCCTCGTTCTGGAGGAACAGCTGCGTGTTCCGCGCGATGCGCGCCGACGTCTCGGACGGCAACGCGAGCGCCTCGTCGAACGCGTTGGTGTGGAGCGACTGCGTGTGCCCGTGCGCGGCCGCCATCGCCTCCACGCACGTGCGAACGACGTTGTTGTAGACGTCCTGCGCCGTGAGGCTCCACCCCGACGTCTGACAGTGCGTCCTCAGGCACAGCGACTTCTCGTTCTGCGGCGCGAACTGATTCATCAGCTTCGCCCAGAGCGCGCGCGCCGCGCGGAGCTTCGCGACCTCCATGAAGAAGTTCATCCCGATCGCCCAGAAGAACGACAGCCGCGGCGCGAACGCGTCGATCGACAGCCCCGCCGCGACGCCGCGACGCGCGTACTCCACGCCGTCCGCGAGCGTGTACGCGAGCTCGAGGTCCGCCGTCGCTCCCGCCTCCTGCATGTGATAGCCGGAGATCGAGATGCTGTTGAACTTCGGCATCTTCGCGGCCGTGTACCCGAAGATGTCCGAGATGATCCGCATCGAGGGCCCGGGCGGATAGATGTACGTGTTCCGGACCATGAACTCCTTGAGGATGTCGTTCTGGATGGTCCCCGCGAGCGCAGCCGGCGCCACACCTTGCTCCTCGGCCGCGAGGATGTAGAGCGCCATCACCGGCAGCACCGCGCCGTTCATCGTCATCGACACGCTCGTGCGGTCGAGCGGGATGCCGTCGAACAACACGCGCATGTCGAGGATCGAATCGATCGCGACGCCCGCCATCCCGACGTCGCCGCGCACGCGCGGGTGATCGCTGTCGTAGCCTCGGTGCGTCGCGAGATCGAACGCGACCGAGAGCCCCTTCTGACCGGCGGCGAGGTTCTTCCGGTAGAACGCGTTGCTCGCCTGCGCGGTCGAGAAGCCGGCGTACTGGCGCACGGTCCACGGCTTCGTAGTGTACATCGTCGCGTACGGGCCGCGCAGGAACGGCGGCGCGCCCGGGATCGTCTCGAGCTGATCGATGCTCGGCAGATCCGCCGCCGTGTAGAGCGGGCGGACCTCGATGCCTTCGGGCGTGTCCCACGCCCGCGCGTTGGCCGACTTGCCCGCGGCCTTCTCGAAGCGCCGCTCCCAGTCGGGGACGCGCCGCTTCGGGACGTCCTCGTCGAAGGGGAGGGTGGCGAAGTCCGGCAACATCATGGCGTCTCTCCCTTCGCGATCGCGTGCGCGCCTTTCAGGATCGTCACGGCGTCCACGCCGAGGTGGACGTAGGCGTCCACGCCCGCGCGCTTCTGTTTGTCCGCGCTCGGGCCCGCGCGGCCGGCGAGGTACAGGAACCGAATCCCCGCGGCCTTCGCCGCGCGCGCCATCTCTTCGGCTCGGCTCTCGTACACGTCGTCCGAGGAGCACAGCACCGCGATGCGCGCGTCGTTCGCCTCCACCGCCGCCGCGATTGCGTCGGCGCTCTCGATCTCGCAGTCGATCGCGCGGAGCCCACCCGCGCCGAAGAAGTTCTTCGCGAACGTCGTCCGCGGCGTGTGCTGCGCGGTCGATCCGAACGACAGAAGCAACACCGGAACCTCGGGCTCGGCGCGGAGCGCTTCGAACGCCGCCGCGTCACGGCGCGCTGGGAGCGCGGTCGTCCGCGTGCGCGTCCCGTGGTGTTCGAGGGCCGTGTAGAGGTCGTGGGTCGTCGCGCCGTCGCGCGCGGCCTGGATCGCAATCGCGAACGTGCGCCCCCTCTCGCGCAGCATCGGGAGCTCGACGGCGCGCGCGGACGTGGGCTCCGCGGGCTCGACCGCGAGCGTCGTCGCCGCCGGTTCGTCGAGCCACGGGTAGTCGCTCACGCCGGTCACCAGCGCCGCCCGCTTCGCGACCGCCTGCACGCGCTCGCGGTAGGTCTCCTCCACGCAGCGCGCGATGAAGCCGGTCTCCACGGCGCGCTCCATGCCGCCCTTGCCTTCGACCTCCTGCAGGCGCGACCACGCCTTGCGCGCGAGGGCTTCGGTCTGCTGCTCGAACACCCAGGCGCCGCCCGCCGGATCCACCACGTGTCCGACGTGGGCCTCGTCGCGCAAGACGATTTGCACGTTCTTGGCCACGCGTCGCGCGGTGTCGTCGGGCACGCCGAGCGGATCCACGTGACTCCGCACCACGATCGCGTCCGCGCCGCCCGTGATCGCGGCGAACGCCGAGGTCGTGGCGCGGAGCGTGTTCACCCAGACGTCGTGCTTCGACATCGCGCGCCGGGAAGTCACCGCTTCGATCCGTGTGCGCCGCGCGTCGTCGCGAGCTCCGCACGCGCCCATGACCCGCGACCAGATCCACCGCGCCGCGCGCAGCTTCGACACCGACGCGAGGACATCGGGCCCGACGGCGAAGCGGAAAGTGATCTGTCGGTTCGCGTCTTCGAGCGAGAGACCCGCCGCGAGGAAGACGCGCAGGTAGGTGAGCCCGGTGCCGATCGCGTACGCGAGCTGTTGGGCGTCACTCGCGCCACCGTCGTCGTAGACGTCGCCGCGGACGAGCACCGACACGAGACCGGAGCGGCCCTTCACGTGGTGCGCGACGTCGGTCATCAAGTGGAACGCCCCGTCGACGTCGACGACCAGCTCGCCGGTCGCGAGGAGCGCCGCGAGGGGATCGAGGCCGAGGTTCGCGACGAGCGGGCGGTCGTTGGCTTCGCTCGCCGCGACCAGGACGGCGGCGGACTCGAACGCGTCGAAGCGCTCGAGCACCACGCGCGTGTCGGCGGGGATCACGCCGAGGATCCGCGTGGCGCGCGCGACGTCGAGCTCGGGGAGGTCGAGCGCGACGCTGGTGACCCCGCCCGCGAGGTCTTGCGCGATGGCGGCGACCAGCCGATCGCAGTCCGGGTCGGAGTAGGATTGGCGGACGTCCCAGCCGCGGTGCGTGCTGTCGGGCGTCGCCCCGCGTATGTATGGGAAGAATCCGGGGAGGCCGGCCGGGTCCGCGTGGGTCGGCCACGTCTGGCGCGTGTAGAGGGGCTCGAGGGGGATGCCGTCGGGCCCCTTCACGACGAGGGTGGAGAGCTTCTTGCCCTTGAGGCTCGGCTCCGCGAGTCGCTCCCAGTCGTCGTGGTAGCGCCGGGGGAAGTCGCCGAAGAGCTCCGGTTCGTGCTCGGCCATGCGACAGCTCTAACCCCCCGCGTTCGGCAAGTCCACGCGACGGCGGCCCTGGAGGCGTCGTATGCGCAGGGCGCCCCCGGAGTGCGCGGGCGTCATTGGATTTGACCCCGCCCCAAGGGCTCCCGTACGACTCGATGCGAGGTTTCGGCCCGTGACGAAGATGGTCCCCAGGTATCAGCCCAAACACCACGTGCGCATCGTGACGGCGGCATCGCTGTTCGACGGGCACGACGCCGCCATCAACGTCATGCGGAGGATCATCCAGGCCTCCGGCGCCGAGGTGATCCACCTCGGGCACAACCGCTCCGTCGCCGAGATCGTCGACTGCGCCATCCAGGAGGACGTCCAGGGGATCGCGGTGACCTCGTACCAGGGCGGACACGTCGAGTACTTCAAGTACATGTACGACCTCCTGAAGGAGGCCGGCGCCGACATCCGCATCTTCGGGGGCGGCGGCGGGACGATCCTCCCCAGCGAGATCGACGAGCTGCACGCGTACGGCATCGACCGCATCTACTCCCCGGACGACGGGCGAGAGATGGGCCTGCAGGGGATGATCAACGACCTGATGGAGAAGTGCGACTTCGAGACGACGCGCCCCGAGGACGTCGATCTCGCCGCGCTCTCCACGGCGCAGCACGCGACGGTCGGGAAGCTGATCTCCGTCGTCGAGAACTTCCCCGAAGAGCAAGCCAGCTTGCAGCCGAAGCTCGCGCAGAAGACCGGCGACCGCGTGGTCCCCGTGCTCGGGGTGACGGGGACCGGTGGCAGCGGAAAGTCGTCGCTGGTCGACGAGCTCGTGCGCCGCTTCCTCGCGGACTTCGAGACCGAGACGATCGCGGTGATCTCGGTCGACCCGTCGAAGCGCAAGACGGGCGGCGCGCTCCTCGGCGACCGCATTCGCATGAACGCCGCGAGCGACGAGCGGGTGTACATGCGCTCGCTCGCCACGCGCCAATCGAACCTCGCGTTGTCCAAGCACGTGCAGGCGTCGATCGACGTCGCGAAGGCCGCGGGCTTCGACCTCGTGATCGTCGAGACCTCCGGCATCGGGCAGTCGGACACCGAGATCACCGAGCACTCGGACGTGTCGCTGTACGTGATGACCTCCGAGTACGGCGCGGCGACCCAGCTCGAGAAGATCGACATGCTCGACTTCGCGGACGCCATCGCGATCAACAAGTTCGACAAGCGGGGCTCGCTCGACGCGCTCCGCGACGTCCGCAAGCAGTACAAGCGCAACCACCAGCTCTTCGAAGCGGCGGACGACGCGCTCCCGATCGTGGGGACGATCGCTTCGCAGTGGGGCGACCCGGGCGTCGACCGCCTCTACCGAATGCTGATCGATCTGCTGATCTCGCGCACCGGCGCCAAGCTCCAGTCGAAGGCCGCGGGGGCCGACGCCGACAGCGAGAAGATCTTCGTCATCCCGCCGGAGCGCACGCGTTACCTCGCGGAGAACTCCGAGACCTGCACGGGCTACGACGACTGGGTCGACGCGCAGTGCCGCATCGCGCGCCAGATGTACCAGCTCGACGGCGCGATCCGACTCCTCCGGCAGAACGTCGGCGAGAAGAAGGTCGAGCTCGTCGACACGGACGACGCGTCGATCGTGCAGGCGATGGAGGTCGTCACCGAAGAGCCGGAGGCGGTGCAAGATCGCGTGCGGCGCTACCAGGCGCTCGAGGCCAAGCTCGATCACCGCGCGAAGGCGCTCCTCGCGGACTGGCCCGCGATGAAGGCGCGCTACCGCGCGGACAAGTACCGCTTCACGGTGCGCGACAAGGTCATCGAGCAGGATCTGTTCACGGAGTCGCTCTCCGGGACGCGGGTGCCGAAGGTCGCGCTGCCCCAGTACCGGGACTGGGGCGACGTCCTGAAGTGGCTCCTCCGCGAGAACGCGCCCGGGCTCTATCCGTACACGGCGGGCGTCTTTCCGCTGAAGCGCCAGGGTGAGGATCCCGCGCGCATGTTCGCGGGCGAGGGCGGCCCGGAGCGTACGAACCGCCGCTTCCACTACGTGTCGGCGGGGATGCCGGCGAAGCGCCTCTCCACGGCGTTCGACTCGGTGACGTTGTACGGCGAGGACCCGGACCACCGACCGGACATCTACGGCAAGGTCGGCAACTCCGGCGTGAGCATCGCGACGCTCGACGACGCGAAGCGCCTCTACTCCGGCTTCGATCTCTGCGACCCGCGCACGAGCGTGTCGATGACGATCAACGGGCCGGCGCCGATGCTGCTCGGGTTCTTCATGAACGCGGCGGTCGACCAGGGCTGCGAGAAGTGGATCCGGGAGCAGGGGCAGGTCGACGCGGTGAAGGCCAAGATCGAGACGATCTACGCCGACAAGGGCCTGCCGCGACCCCAGTATCAGGGCGAGCTTCCGCAGGGCAACGACGGGCTCGGGCTGATGCTGCTCGGGGTGTCCGGGGACGAGGTGCTCGAACGCGAGACCTACGACCGGATCAAGGCCGACGTGCTGACGCGGGTTCGCGGCACGGTGCAGGCCGACATCCTCAAGGAAGACCAGGCCCAGAACACCTGCATCTTCTCCACCGAGTTCGCGCTGCGGATGATGGGCGACATCCAGCAGTACTTCATCGACCACGGGGTGCGGAACTTCTACTCCGTGTCGATCAGCGGCTATCACATCGCCGAGGCCGGGGCGAACCCGATCAGCCAGCTCGCGTTCACGCTCGCCAACGGCTTCACCTACGTCGAGTCCTACCTCGCGCGCGGCATGGACATCGACGACTTCGCCCCCAACCTGTCC
>JAUHYN010000346.1 GCA_030426505.1 bacterium
CGGCTTTCTCAAGGTGAGCCGCGTGAAGCCGAAGGGCGTCTCGGTCCTGTCGCTCGCGGCGCTGCTGCCGCGCGAGGGCGGCGCGATCCGCGGCGCGCGAGTCGCCTGGGGCGCGATGGGGCCCGGCCCCCGGCGCGGCGACGCGGTCGAGCGCGCGCTCGATGGCCAGCGGCTCGACGGCGCCGCCATCGATCGCGCCGCGCGCACCCTGACGCGCGCGGAGGCCGGCCCCATCCGCGTGGACAACGCGACGGCCGGCTTGCTCGAGAGTCACTTCGAGATCGGGCACGACGGCGCCGGGCCGTACGTCGTCGCGGAGCGCGACCAGGTGATGGTCGGGCGCACGTTCCTCGGCCAGCCCACGCGGTGCGAGGGCCGGCAACGCGAACTCATCACGGTCGAGGCCACGTTCGCGGAGTGTGTGTCGGAGCCCGTCGCGCGCGCGCTCCTCGTGACCGCGCCGCCCGGGCTCGGCAAGTCACGCGTGCGCGTGGAGGCGGTCGAGCGCCTCCGCCGGACGCAGGACGATCTCGAGGTCTTGATGGCCACCGGCGACTCGCTCGCCGCCGCCTCGCCGTTCGGGCTCCTGCGACAGGCACTCCGGCGCACCGCCGGCATCCGCGAGGACGACACGATCGAAGCCGCGCGCGCGAAGCTGAGCGCCCGCGTCGCGCGCACGGTCGCCGAGGACCAACGCGCCGCGACCACCGCGTTCCTCGGCGAGATCGCGGACGTCCACTTCCCCGACGCTGCGTCCGATCGCCTCGCGGCCGCGCGCGGCGATCCGATGCTGATGGGCGACCTCGTGCGTTCGGCGTGGGCGGATTGGCTCGGCGCCGAGCTGAAGATCCAGCCGGTGTTGATCGTCCTCGACAACCTGCACTGGGGCGACCTCCCGTCGGTGCGGCTCGTCGACCACGCGCTGAAGATCCACGACGAGGCGCCGCTCATGGTGATCGGGTGCGGTCGCCCCGAGCTGCACCAGACGTTCTTCGACCTCTGGGCCGATCGCGACGTCCAGGAGATCAAGCTCGGCCCCCTCACCAAGAAGGCGAGCGAGAAGCTCGTCGCGAAGGCGCTCCCGGACCTCGACGACGAGCGCCGTCAGGCGATCGTGGAGCGCGGCGAAGGGCACCCGTTCCTCCTCGAAGAGATCATCCGCGCCGTCGTGCGCGGCGAGACCGACCTCCCCGACTCGGTGCTCGGCGTCGTGCAGGCGCGCCTCGACAACCTCGGCGCGGAGTACAAGCGCGTGCTGCGCGGCGCGAGCGTTTACGGCGATCGCTTCTGGCAAGGCGGCGTCCTCTACCTCCTCGGCGGCGAGGCGACGACCAGCCGCCTCTCCGCGTGGCTCGACGACATCGAAGACCGCGAGATGATCGAGCGCGAGCGCGACAGCCTCTTCGCGAACGAGCGCCAGTACGCGTTCGGCTCGAGCATCGTGCGCGAGGCCGCGTACGCGATGCTCACGGACAAGGATCGACGCCTCGCGCACTTGCTCGCCGGCGAGTGGCTCGAAGACAACGGCGAGCGCGACGCGTCGGTGCTCGCGCAGCACTTCGACCGCGGCGGTCAGCCCCCGCGCGCCGTCCGCCACTACCTCCGCGCCGCCGAGCACGCCCTCGAAGGTAACGATCTGGACGCCGTCCTCGCGCGCACCACGCGCGGTATCGAGTGCGGCGCGCTCGACGCCGACCTCGGTCGCCTCCACCTCATGGCGGCGACGGCGCACTACTGGCGCGGCGCCTCGCGCGAGACGATCGCGGCGGCGATCGACGCGACGAGCCACCTCGCGGAGGGCACCGCCGACTGGTTCGCCGCGACCGGCCTGGTGCTCTCCTCGCTCGGGCGCCTCGGCGAGCTCGAACAGATCGCGCCTTGGGCCCACCGCATCGTGCAGGCGGACGCCGACGCGAACGCCGTGAGCGCGCAGACCAGCTGCCTGTCGCGCAGCGCCGAGCACCTCATGATCCTCGGGCGCTCGGACCTCGCCCAAGCGCTCTTCGCGCGGGTGGAGCAGATCGTCGAGGGCGGCGCGACGCTCGACGCCCTCGCCGAGGCGCGCTGGTTCCGGCTCCGCGCGCGGCGCGCGCTCCTCGACGGCGACGCCGGGACCTACGCGACGGGGCTCATGGACGCCGCCGAGCGCTTCGAGGCCGCCGGCGACATCCGCAACGCGTGCAACGAGCGGATGAACACCGGCTTCGCGTTGTCGCAGCTCGGTGAGTTCGATCGCGCCGAAGAGGCGCTGCGACGCGCGCGCGAAGACGCGCTCCGCGCCGACCTCGGACAGATCGTCGCCTGGGCCGACAACAACCTGGCGTACGTGTTGAGCGTGGCCGGCGAGCTCGACGACGCGCGCACCGTCGGCGAGCGCGCCGCGCAGACCGGCGTGCGCCAATCGGATCCGCGGCTCGAAGGGACCTCGCGCACGTACCTGTCGGGGACGCTCCTCCGCGCCGGCGACTTCCTGGGCGCGATGCAAGAGGCCGAGCGCGCCGTTCAGCTCCTCGACGCGATCCCCGCCTCGCAGGTCGTCGCGCTCGCCGCGAAGACCCGCGCGCTCCTCGCGCTCGGCCAACCCCTGAAGGCCCTCGCCTCGAGCGAGCAGGCGATGCGCCTCCTGGAGTCCGTCGGGGCGATCGAGGAGGGCGAGGGCCTCGTCCGGCTCGTCCACGCCGAAGCGCTGCACGCGAATGGCCGCGGGCGGCAGGCCAAGGAGGCGCTCGAGGCCGCGCGGATTCGGCTCTTCGCGCGTGCGGCGCGCATCACGGACTTGACGTGGCGTAGCAGCTTCGTCGATCGCGTGGTCGAACACCGAAGGACGCTGGAGCTCGCCGAAGCGTGGGGGCTCGAAGACGTCCCGACGTTGTCAGGGTGAAACTCATGAGACCTCACGTCCTCGCGCTCCTCGCGCTCTGCGTCGGCTGCGCCGAGACGAACGTCACCGCGGACTTCGTCGGCGTGGATCTGTGGATCACGTTCGACAGCGACTTCCCGGTCGTTCACTTCGACGTCAGCGCGAACCGCACGAGCGACGACGCCGAGATCTACGCCGGCCGCGAGCTCGTCCCCGCCGCGACGACCCAGACCTCGACACGCACACTCCGCACGCTCATCGACGGCGACGTCGCGTTCGCCGACGACGAAGCGCGCATCGTGGTCGTCGCGATCGACGAGGCCGGCGCGCGCCTCGGTGAAGAGCGGACGCGCGTCGTCCTCGAGTACGGCCGCATCGTCACGACCACCGTCGCGTTCGTCGCGCCCTCCACGTGCGGCGACGGCGTCCTCGACGACGGCGAGGCCTGCGACACCGCCGGCGGCGAGGGCTGCTCGGCGACCTGTCAGATCGAGGCGGGCTACGTCTGCGCCGGCGCGCCGAGCCTCTGCGCGCTCGCGACCCGCACCGCGATCGTCGACGCCAACGCCGCGACCTGCCCCGGCGAAGGCTCCGCGGCCGCGCCGTTCTGCACCCTCCCCCGCGCCGTGATGGCGCCGTGGGCCGACCACGTGTTCCTCCGCGCGGGCGATTACCGCACGGCGGTCGTGCTCGATCGCGATCTCACGGTCGTCGCCGACGCCGGCGCCGTGATCGAAGCGACGACCGCTCCGGTCGTCTCGATCGTCGCGGGCGACGTCCGGTGGCGCAGCGGCACCATCCGCGGCCTCGGCGGGCTCGGCGGCGGCATCGCGGTCCGCGGCGCGGGCGCGGTGCTCGATCTCTCGGACGCGACGGTCGGCCCGTCGAGCACCACCGCGATCGCGGTCTCGGACGGCGGCTACCTCGAAGCGCGGCGAACGCAGGTTCGGGGCAACCGGCAGGGCCTCACCCTCGACTCGGACGCCGGGTTCGTCCTCGAGAGCACCGTGGTCGCCGGCAACGGCGGCGTCGGCGTGGGCGCGAGCGGCCTGTGGGTGCGCCGCGCGCCGTCGACCGCGCGCATCGCGAACCTCACGATCGCCGACAACAGCGGCGCGGCGATGCGGTGCGACGCCGCGATCGAGCTCCTCAACACGATCGTGTGGAGCGAGGACACCGTCACCGCGACCGTCGCCGACGCCTGCCGCCCGGTGTACTCCGACTACGGCCCGCTCGAAGCCGGCGTCACGTTGCCCGCCGGGAGCTTCAGCCTCGAGCCGCAACTCACCGCGGACCAACACCTCACGGCCGACTCCCCGTGCCGCGACACCGGCGACCCGGACTCGGTCGCGCGCGGCGACGCGCCGGCCTTCGACATCGACGGCCAAGCGCGACCGCGCGGTCCGAACGTCGACATCGGCGCCGACGAACTCTGATCAGAGCTCGAGCCGCACCCCGACCGAGATCCGCCCTGCGGTCCCGTCGAGGATCCCGGCGCTGTCGTCGGAGGGCTCGACCTTCGACACCAGCGGCACCGCGAACCCGGCCGAGCCCCACAGCGACAGCGGCCCCGCGAACGGGACGACCGCGCTGATCTGAGCGCCGAGGAGGACGTCCACACGCGAGGTCCCGACCCGCGACGGCGCCTGTCCGTTCTCGTCCGTCGTGAAGTTGCAGTTCGTGAAGCCACACGGCGAGATCCACGCGCCGGACTCAGTCTCTTGAATGGAACGCACGGCGAACGTCGCGCGCGGCTCGATGCGCCCCCAGCTCACCCGGAAGTCGCGCCCCAACGTCGGCTGGATCTCGACGAGCGCGTGCGTCGGATCCGTCGGGCGCTTCGCGAGGCGAACATTCACGGCGCCCGACCAATGACCGTCGGAGAGCCCGATGTCGAACGCCGGACCGAGCCAGACCGTCCCGTCGTCGATCAACGTGACGTCGCCGACCGTCCCGACGCGGACCCGCACGCCGTCGTCGGCTTCGGGCCGCGCGACCACGGTCTTGTAGGCGTCGTGGCGCCGCAGCGCATTGCGCGACAGACCTCGGACCGCCCCCGGCGCGGGCCGCGCGGTCGAGCGGGTCGCGATCGCCGACGACGGGGGCCGCGCCTCGCCCGTCTCGGGATCGAAGACGGTCCTCAGCGGGCGCGGCGGCGTGATCATCGCGATCTCGGGCCGCGCGACCTCGGGCGCGACGGCGACGAGGGGAGCGCGCGGCGGCCCCGGCTCGTCGAGCTTCACCTCGGAGGCCACGAGCTCCAGGACCGCGAGCGCCTCCTCCGGCACGAACACCCGCGACTCGATGAGGACCGTCGCGCGGTCGACGTCCGCGACGGTGCGCTCGAACCGCGTGCCGTCCCGGAGCACGGCGACCGAGACGCCGCCCGCGTCCTCCTCGATGTGGACGGTCACGGGCTCGCACCGCGTCCGGGCATCCCGCGCGAGGTTCATGCGGACCTGGATGTCCGCGACCAGGAGTGGGTCGCCGAGGCGCGTCACGTCGCAGGTCGACGTCGCGGAAGCGACGAGCCCGAGTAGGACGAGCGAACACATCACGAGGCCCCGAGGCCGGCCGCGCGCGGCCGTTTCATCATTCTACGCACCTGCCGTCTCCCTCCGTAGTGTTCGTTGCCCCTCCTCCTTATTCCTTACGTACGTTCGCCCAGGCTCCGACGGGCACTTTTTTCGTAAGGTGTTCGAAGCTGCGGCAACCCAAGGAGCGAGACCCGGTGCATGACCGAAAGGTGATACCGCTGCGGCCCGCGACCGCGTCGACGCCCCCGGTGTCGGACGAGGCGCTGATCGTGGCGTGTGGGATGGGCGACGAATCGGCCCTGGTGCAGCTCTTCGAGCGGCACAAGGCCATCGTCCACCGCTTCCTCTGTCGCATGATCCCGCACGCCCCGGAGCAGGTGGAAGATCTCGTGCAGTCGACGTTCCTCGAGGTCTGGCGCTCGGCGCCCCGCTTTCGCAGCGAGAGCTCGGGCCGGACCTTCATCATCGGCATCGCCTGCAACCTCGCCCGAATGAGCCGCCGGAGCGCCGCCCGCCGCGACCGCGCCCTGAGCACGCTCGCCGTGGAGCCCGCGCCGCGCGGCGGCCCGACGCCCGAGGAGAGCGCGGCCGTCCGCCAGCGAATGGAGCGCCTCGAAGCCGCCGTCGAGGACCTGTCGCCCAAGCTCCGCTCCGTGGTCGTGCTCTGCGACATCGAAGGCTTCACCGGCGCCGAAGCCGCCGCCTCGCTCGGGATCCGCCCCGGCGCGGTGTGGCGACGCCTCCACGACGCCCGCAAACGGATCCGCGCGGCCCTGAAGGAAGACGAACGATGAACCGCTGTCCGCCCCCGCTGCGACTGGAGCGCGCGTTCGTCGAGTACGACCGCGACGTCGAGCGGCACATCCAGTCGTGCGCCACATGCCGCACGGCGCGCGACGACCACGAGGCCCTCCAGGCGGCGCTGACCGCCCTCCCCTACCCCCCGATGAGCGACCAGGCGAGCGATGCGATGCGCGTGGGGCTCGTGGCCGCGGCGCGCGCAACGAAGCAGCGCCACCGCGTCGGTTGGGCTCCGTGGGCGGCCGGCCTCGCCGCGGCAGCCGCGCTCGCGTTCTTCGTGTCCACGCTCCCGAAGGCGCCCTCGGCCGAGGCGCCCCCCGCCGAGACCGTCGCGACGGCGCCGCCCGTCGAGAGGAGCGCGCCGCCGCAGATCACCACGGTGGATCTGCAAGACGGCGCGCCGGTGTTCGAGGTGCCCACGCTCGACATGTCGTCGATCGTGTTGCGGACGGTCGACGTCTCCGTCGAGGCGGACCGCGCGCGTTTCCGCGCGGTCGCGAAGGACGGCGTGCTCGAGCGGCTGGAGATCTTGTCCGGCCGCGTGACCGTTCGCCCGAAGACCGGCGACCCGATCGTCCTCGAAGCGGGCCGCGTGTGGACGACGCAGCGGCGCGCGCCGCCGCCGGCCCGCCCCGCGGTCGCGAAGAGGACGCCGCCCCCGCCCGTCGAGCCCAGCGCCGCGCCGCCGCCGCCCACCGAGGCGCCGCCGGTCGAGTCCCGCTCCGCGTTCTCGCAGGGGTGGAGCGCGTTCCGGCGCGGCGACTACGCCGAGGCCGTCACGCAGTTCGATCGCGTCGCTTCGGGTGAGGGCGCGTTCGCGGAGGACGCCGCGTTCTGGTGCGCGATCGCGGAGCTGCGACGCGGTGAGAAGGACAAGGCGGCCGCCCGCCTGGACACGTTCCTGAAGCGGCACCCCGACTCGACGCGCGCGGACGAGGCCGTGCGGTTGTTGTCGCGGCTCCGTCGGCGCTGAAGCGCGCCTTACTTGCGGCGCTCGGCGACGAAGTTCGCCGAGAAGCGCGGCTCGAAGCTGGAGATGACGGAGATCTTGCCCTCGAACTCGGCGTCGCTGGTGAGCGTGTCGGCCACGCCGTCTTCGTTCGAGTCGATGAGCGTGACCTTGCCCTCGAGCTCCACGCCGCTGTCGAGGCGCGCCGCGCCGAGCGCGTACTGACCGACGGTGTCGCGGACCAGCTCGCACGCGTCGGTGAGGACCTGCGCGGAGATGCTGATGTTCTGGCCCGCCACGCGGAAGTCGACGCGGCCGTCGCCGCCGGTCACCTCGCTGACGATCGCGGAGCACGGGACGGCGTTCGCGATCTCGACCTCGAGCGAAGAGGCGTTCTTTCCGAACAGGTGCGCGGTCAGCGCGAGGACGAATTCACCGTAGTGGACCTGGAGCACGTACGGGTCGAGCTCGACGCGATCCTCCTCTTCGCGGTCGCCCTCGATCTCGGCGGCGATCTTCACGTTGTTCGGGAGGCTGTCGTCGCGCCACTCGAAGCGGTTGTCGCCGGGGATCGCGAACATCGTGAGGCGCTCCGTCCCCTCGACGTCGTCGGTGAACACGAGCTCGGTCTCGACCTCGACGTTCCCGAGGGCCTCCTTCAGGCCGACGATCACCGCGCCGTCCTCCTTGAGGTCGTCCGGGAGTTGGCTGTCGATGGCGAGCTTGATCGGCGGCTTGAGGAGCGGCGTCGCGATGTCGATCGCTTCGTCTTCGATGAGGCCGGGGACGGCGAGGCCGAGAA
>JAUHYN010000347.1 GCA_030426505.1 bacterium
CGGAGCGCTTCGCAGGGATCGTCGACGTAGACCTGGTGTGGCTGGGCTTCCCGCGCACCGCGACGCTGGACGACCTCTCCCTCCGCGAGGTCGACGAGCCGGTCCGCATCGAGGCGCAGTCCGCGTCCCTCGAAGGCACGGACCTGTTCGTCGACGGCCTCGACGTGCGCGTCGGCTACCAGATCGTGAACTGGGGCGTCGCGGACCAGTTCAACCCGACGAATAACCTCAACGCCGACGACCTCGAGGACCGCCTGTTGTTCGGCACGCAGCAGTCGAACCTCATGGCGCGCCTCGACTACGCGCCGAACGACACGTGGACCTTCTCCGGCGCGCTCGTCCCGATCTTCCGCCCCGCCCTCCTCCCGAACTCGGCGCCGCTCGCGGTGGCCGCCGTGGATCGCCTCCCGCACCTCGACGAGGACTTCCGTCGGCGGCTCCTCTCCGAGGCGGCCGCGAGCGATCAGTTCGGCTTCCCGACGATCGTGGAGGAAGCGAGGATTCAGCTCCCGGACTCGACCGCCAAGAACATGCAATTCATGTTGCGCGCGGCGACGGTGGTGTTCGAGCAGGACGTCGCGCTGAGTTACTACTACGGGCGCTCGGACTTCCCGGTGCCGATCGACAACTTCACCGCGCAGCGCATGGGCGAGCAGTGCAACCCGTCGAACCCGGCGGACTGCATCGACGGCGTGCTCGGGACGACCGTGACGCTCGGCTACCCGAAGATGCAGGTCGCCGGCCTGAACGTGACGGGTGAGGTGGATCTGCTGGGCTGGGCGAGCGACTCGATCGCGCCGATCGGCTACCGACTCGAGGTCGGCGTCTACTTCCCGCGTTCGCAGCGACTCGCGATGCGTCAGGGCGAGATCATGATCCTCGGCCAGACGCGACCCGCCGGCGAGTACGAGTACCCGGACGGCGAGCGCCCGCTCGTCCTCGACGACACGCCCTTCGCGAAGTGGACGCTCGGCCTCGACTACACGTTCAACGAGTACGTCTACCTCAACGTCATGTGGGTCCACGGTCTGGCGGACGAGTTCGGCGCGGGCGACTTCTTCACCGAGGGCAAGGTCGTGCGGGAAGGCAGCGTGACGAGCGATCCCGACGCCACTCAGACCTGCGCCATCGTCGCGCAAGACGGCACGCGGTGCGCGCGTGAGATCCTCCGCAACCGCCTCGGCGACTACCTGATCGCCGGCGTGGATCTGCGCTTCATGGACGGGAACCTGTTGTTCCGCATGTTCACGATCCTCGAACTCACCGGCTACCTCGAGGACCGCTTCCAGCGCAGCTCGGGCCAACGCGTGATCAATCGCTTCGCGCCGTGGTCCGAGGAGGGCTTCTCGGCCGTCCTCTTCCCGGAGCTGTCGTACAACTTCGGCCAGGGCCTCGAGCTCGCCGTCGGCGCGCTCTTCGAGCTGGGCGCCTCGTACACGAAGTTCGGCGAGGCGGCGGCGGGCGGCTCGGTGGGTTGGTTCCGCGGGGTCTACAACTTCTGACGCGCGGGCTCAGCGCGCGCGCGCCAGGCTCCGCTTGCTGAACAGGCGATCCGACAGGCCGCTGTTCACCTTCCACTTCTTGCGCACCAACTTGCTGATGTGGTCGCCGTCGGTGTGGTCGCGCATCGCGATCACGCTGGGCGCGCAGACCTTCCCTTCGCAGGTGTACTCGGAGCGCGTCTCGGTCTTCACGTTCTTGCCGGCGGCGTCGTAATACTTCATCTCGAGCGGGAGCATGCGCTTCTTCTCGACGATCATCACGATGCGCGCGTACGGCGCTTCCTCGCCGCTCTTCTTGGTGAGGTCGAGCGTCAGGTTCGCTTCGTCGTCTGCGGTGAGCTTCGCGTTGTACTTCGGCGAGTAGCGCGTGAGGGCGAGGTCGTCGTTCGAGTAGGTCGTCCCCATGAAGCCCTGCTCGGTGACGTGGCTCGCGACGCGACGCACCTTCTTGTACGCCGGCAAGTACACGTACATCTGCGTGGGCGACACGATCAGCACCTTCGTCCCGCGCAGATCCGCGGGCGCGGTGAAGGCCGTCAGGCGCCTCTCGCCCTTCATCGAGATCTCCAACGACAGCGTGCGCTCCTTGCCGTCCTTGATGTCGACCATCTCGTACTCGAGGAACTGGTCCTTCGCCTGGTTCAAGGCCTCGTCGACCTCGCCGAGTCGAGCCTGGGCGTCGTCCGCGCGCGCTTCGACGGCGGCGGTGGACAGGAGGGCCGCGAGGGGCCAGAGGATTCGTCGCATGGGGGTCGCGTATCAGACGCGACGGGGGGCGGAAAAGTCACCGACGCTCATGCCGTTGCCGGGCTCGTCGCGTTGCGCGACCTGGTTGCCCTCGCCGGTGAAGTCCTTGTAGTCGCGGCCGGCCTGCTCGACGTCCGGGGACTCGACCTCGACGCCGGCGGACCGGGCGATCTCAACCGGGTCCAGACCCGCGCTGCGGATCACCGACTCGTCGACGTGCGCGTGGATCCAACGATCGAGCGACGACGGGTCGCCGCCCTGGCCGAGGATCTGGCGCGCCTGCTTCAGAGCGTTCGCCGCACCCGAGCCGCCCTCGGCGGCCGTCTCCAACAGCGCCGCGAACTGCTGCACCCGCGGCGCGGCGTCGGCGCGCGCGCGATCGGCGGCCTTCTTGTCGCCTTTCGTCGCGACCATCGTGCTGTGGTAGATGTCCGACAGCTCCTTGTTCACGTCCCTCGCGCGCGGCGGTGGCGGCGGCGGACCGTTGCCGGAAGAGCCAGAGACCTTCGTCATCGGGGACATTGTGGGGGACGCGACCACCGCTTGACCAGGGCCGTCAGGATTTTTGAGGTGCGGCCTCCGGCGCCGCGGCGTGCTGCGCCGCCTCGAGGCTCACGGGCGCGCGCCGCGAGAAGACCGGCACGCAGACAAAAGTCGCAAACGCCGCCGTGAGCATCGCCGCCGCCGTGAGACCCCCGACGTTCTCGAGCGTCTTCGCCTCGCCGAGCGTGAGGATGAAGAAGCCGGCAGCCACCATCATCGCGTTGGTCCAGATGGCCGTCGCCGTCTTCGAGACCGCGACCGCGACCGATGGCGCGGTGCGCCACGCGCTCACGAAGTGCACGGCGTAGTCGACGCCCGCGCCGATGATCAAGCTCGCGAGCATCGCCGTCCCCATGTCGAGGTGGACGCCGAGGATTCCCATGCCGCCGTACACCGCGAGCAGCGTGACGATCGTCGGGCTCGTCGCGAGGAGTCCGGCGCGCAGACTCCGAAACGCGATCGTCAGCACGACCAAGACGCTGAGGAGCGCGAGCGCGAGGCTG
Organism: bacterium; assembly: GCA_030426505.1. GTDB lineage: Bacteria > Myxococcota > Kuafuiibacteriia > Kuafuiibacteriales > Kuafuiibacteriaceae > JAUHYN01. The sequence goes on from JAUHYN010000347.1 coordinate 3,296, forward strand.
GTGATCTGATTGTCGACCGTACTGCGCGACAGCCCGCGGTGCAGGACCGGTAGCCCACTCACGCGCGCTTCGAGCGGCGGCGGCTCGAGCGACTCCGCATCGACGATCGTCATCACCGCGGTGACGTGTTCACGCCAGTGCGGATCCTCGATGCGTTGGTCCACCGCGGCGCGCACGCGCGCGGCGCGATCCATCGCGATCAACGCGCGGCGCGCCTCGTTGACGCGCGTGACGGACGCGGCGAGGAGGTCCTCGGCGAGCGTGCGGTCGACGACCTCGCCGATCGCGTCTTCGTGCGGGGCGAGCGTGGTGACGAGGCGATCGAGGGTGGCGGCGATCTTCGCGGAAGCGTTCTTCGCGGGAGCGTTCTTCGCGGCGGCGTCCTTCTCGGCGCCGTCGTTCGCGGCGCCGCTCGGCCCTGCACCGCGCCCCACCCCCACGATCACCGCCGCGACCTCGCTCGCCACCGCGCGCGGCAACGTCACCGGGCTCTCGTCGGAAGCGAAGAACACCGCGAGCCGCTCGGCCACCGCCTCGGGACGCGCGTTCGAGACGGGCGCCGCGAGCGCGACGTAGACCCTCGCGCGCACGTCCGCGTCGAAGGTCGCGCCGGCGCGCCGCGTCGCGATCTCGATGCGCCCGATCGCGACGTCGCGGGGCGAGCCGTTCAGGCCTGCGGCCACGATCGCCTCCACGTCGGCGAGCGCGCGCTCCACGGAGTCCACGTCGCTCTTCGCGAGCTTCGCGTGCAGCACGACCTCGCGCCGATCGTCCGTGACGAGCTGCCCGATCGCGGGCCGCCCCGTGAGGAACCGGTAGAGCAACTTCACTTGCTCGGGCTCGTCCGGGATCCGCCGCGCGCCCTGCATCGCGAGGTTGAGCTGCGCGACGACCTGTCCGGCGTGCTGCACGGAGGTCACCGAGTCCAACGCCTCGATGCGATCGGCGAGGTGGAAGAGCTGCCACAACGCATTCGGCTCGGAGAAGTCGCCCTCGACGTGGACCTGGATGAACTGCGACCCGCCGAACTCTTCGAGGAGAAATCGGTCGGCGCGCGCGGGCGGGCTATCGTCGGCGAAGAACGCGGCCAGGTTCATCCGCGTGTCGACGCGCGCCGCGAAGAACGCGCCGATCGCGGCGACGGCGAGCACCACCGCCATCATCGCCGCGCGTCGCGCGCGCAGCCACGCGACCGCCGCGACGAGGAGCGCCGAAGTCGACTCTTCGCCGCGCGGGTGCTTCAGGCCCGCGACGCGAATCGCGGCCGGGACGAACGTGAGCGCGAGGATCAGCGCGACCAACACGCCGAGGCCCGTGTAGAGCCCGAACGTCTGCATCGGCACGACGTTCATCGCGAGGAAGCTGAAGAGCCCCGCGACCGTCGTGAGCCCGGCGGCGATGACCGTCGGCCCCACCGAGACGAGCGCCTCGACCAGCGCCTCCGAGGGATCACGATCGCGCGCGAGCTGTTGGTAACGCGCGAGGACGTGCAGCCCGTACGCGCTGCCAACGGAGAAGGCGATGACCGGCATCGAGGAGAGCACGATGTTGTGCGAGACGCCGAGCAGGTACATCAGCGCCATCGACACCGCGATCCCCGCGCCCGTGGAGAACAACACGACGAGCGCGCCGAGGAGATCGCGGAACCCGATCAAGATCATCAGCACGATCGCCGCGACCGCCCACGGCGTGAGGCGCGCGAGGTCGGCCTGCGTCGCCGCGAACACGTAGCTCGACACGAACGGCGCCCCGCCGAACGCGAGCTTGCGCCCGGCGAGGTGCTCCGTCGCGGTGGCCTGGACGGCGTCGGCGAAGGTGCGCGGGTCGCTCCCCGCGGCGGGGAAGACGAGGATCAACGCGGCGTCGAGCTCCGCCGAGACGAGCTGGCCGACGACGAGATCGCGCGACAACACCTTGGCGCGGAGGGCGCGCCGGCCGGCCTCGTCCGCGGGGACCTCGCGCACCAACAGGTCCGTCTCGATGCCGCCGTCGGTGGACGGTACGAAGTCGTCGACGTTGGCGAGGGACAGCGCGAAGTCGATCGCGGGCGACTCGTCGAGCGCCTTCGTCGCCGACGCGAGCTGAGCGAAGAAGTCCGGGGCGAGGACGTCCTCCGTCGCGACGCCGACCAACGCGACGTCGAGCCCGCCGAAGCGGCGATTGATCTCGTAGAAGACCGCGACGTCGGGATCGGTGCGCGGGAGGAAGGCGAGGACGTCGTCGTCGTGCGGGACCTTCGCCGCGAGGGCGCCACTCACAACGGCGAGGACGATCGTGCCGATCACCACGGCCCAGGCGACCTTCGCCCGGACGAGGCGCTCGGCGAGCCAGCGCATCTTCAGTTGGCGCCCGAGAAGCGCGCCTCGAGCGACGCGAACGCGCGCGGACCGGGGCGCGCGAAGCCTTCGATGTGGAACATCTCGAGGACCTCACGGCCGGTCGCGTCGCTCTTCATGGCGGCGAGCGCGGCACCGAGCGCCTCCGGGAAGCCGCGCGGCGCGCGCCCCTCGAGGACGGTGATCGGCGGCGTGGGGTGCGGCCCGGACGCGTGGAGGAGGCGCAGCTTCTTCTCGTAGCGCGTGCCCTGCAGCGCGCGGTACTGCGCGCCGTCGAGCAGTACGGCGTCCGCTTTGCCCTTCACGACGTTACGGATCGCGCGCAGGCCAAGGCGCTGCGGCGCGAGCGACAGCTCCTTGGGCGACAGCTTCTTGTCGAAGACCACGTCGTACACGAAGCGCTTCGAACCGAGGTGCGTGCCCGTCAGCTTCTTGCCCTTCATGTCGCCGAAGCCGAACGACGTGTCCTTCGCGACGAGCACGTAGAAGTGGTCTTCGACCTTGCCCTGCTGCTTGAGCTGGGCGACCGGCTCGAGCCCGTACTTGGACTTGAACTCCAGGAAGATCGGGAGCGACGGGAACAGCACGGCCGGCTTCTTCTCGAGCTCGGCGAGGCACTTCGCGCGATCGTTCGTGTAGACGCCCTCGATCCGCCCCGCCTCGAGGCCGGTCTGCGCCTCGATGTAGCGATAGAGACGATCGACCACGGCCTGCTGCTCGGGGCGGAGATCCGGCCCCCCCGGCTGACAGATGAGGAACCGCACCGGCTCCGCCGCGGATGCGACCGACGGCGCCGAGATCAGCGCAGCGCCCCTTCGACGCGGAAACCCCGCGGACGATTCAGGGTGTCCAACTTCGAGTCATCGATGTTGACACCAAATCACAATTGAAGTCACAAACAATGACACGAACCGAGCCATGGCGACCCGCAGCTACTCGAGCCCCGTCCGCGAACAGCAGAAGTCCGAGACCCACGACCGCATCCTCGAGGCGGTGGTCCGCGTCCTCCTCGACGAGGGGGTCTACGCGTTCACCGTGAAGAACGTGGCGACCCGCGCGCACGTCGCGCACCGCACCGTCTACCGCCACTACCCGACGCGCGAAGCGCTGATCGAAGGCGTCGCCGAGACGCTGGAGCAGCGCCCGTTCCCCGTCGCGCTCGAAGAGGCCTTCGCCACGCCCGACGCCGCCGAACAGACGATCCGCACCGTGTACGCCGGGTTCGAAGAGACCTCGGAGTGGACGCGCGCGATCGTCGTCGCGACCACCGCGCTCGGCCAGGAGCTGAAGAGCCGAACGCGTCGCACGCAGTCGATCGCCTCCGCGATCGCGATCGCGTTCCCCGCGCTCGACGCGAGTACACACCGCCGCGCCGGAGTCACGCTCCGCGCGCTCGGCGGGAGTCGACATTGGCACACGCTCGTCCACGACATGGGCATGACGCCGCGCGAGGCCGTCGACGCGGCCGCGTGGAACGCCCGAACCCTCGTCGAAGATCTCGCGCGCCGGAACGCCGCCCGCGCCAAGGAGTCCAAATGATGTCGCTCGAACCGCGGACGGTCACGGCCGCCCGACTGATCCCCCTCGACGATGACGCCGCGACGGACGGCGCGCGCTGCGGAAACAAGGCCGCTGCGCTCGCGGAGCTGATCCGCGCGGGCTTCGACGTCCCGCCTGGCTTCGTTGTGCCCGTCGGCGTGGAGGTCACGCGCGACGAACTCGCCGCCGCGCTCGAAGGCCTCGGCCCGCGCGTCGCCGTTCGCTCTTCCGGCACCGCCGAAGACGGCGCGCGCGCGTCGTGGGCCGGACAGTTCGAGTCGTTCCTGAACGTGGAGGGCGTCGACGCCGTCCTCGAGGCGATCCGCGCGTGTCGCGCGTCGGCCACTTCGCTCCGCGCGCGGCACTACGCGGGCGAGGGAACCACAGGTGAGCTCGCGGTCCTCGTGCAGCGGATGGTCCCGGCGGAGGCGGCGGGCGTCGCCTTCACCGCGAACCCCGTCACGGGCGCGACCGACGAGATCGTGCTCAGCGCGATCGTGGGCCTCGCCGATCGCCTCGTCTCGGGCGCGGTCGACGGCGACGCGTGGGTCGTGCGCGACGGCCACGCCGAGCCCACCGCCACACCGCACGGCGCCCTCGACGCCGGCGCCGCCCTCGAGGTCGCGGCGCTCGCTGCGCGCGTCGCCGCCGAGCGCGGCGCACCGCAGGACATCGAGTGGGCGCGCGCGGGCGGGCGCGTCTACCTCGTGCAGGCGCGGCCGATCGTGGACCTCCCGCTCGAGCCGACGTTCGAGGTGC
>JAUHYN010000348.1 GCA_030426505.1 bacterium
TCCTGTCGCGCTCGCCGGACCACGGCGAGGTGATCGCGGCGCTCGGTCGGCTCCTGGTCGACGACGTGATCCCGCTGCGCATCGCGCGCGCGCTCGAGCCGATCTTCGGTCAGCGCGGTCAGTACCAACCGCAGCTCGACATGCTGCTGATCCTCGCCGCAGGCGAGAAGTCCGCGCCCGCGCGCTGCGAGATCGCCCGCCGCGGCGCGCAGATCGCCGAGACGCGGCTCGGCGATCTCGCGGTCGCGTTCGAGCTCACGGCGACGGCGCTGCGCGCGGATCCCGGGAGTGAGGAGCTCGCGGAGACGTTGCTGCGGATCGCGGGTCAGCGGGAGGCGTACGATGAGGCTGCGAAGGTGCTCGCGCAGCTCCTCGAAGGCGAGCTCGAGCCCGCGGTCGAGGCCAACGTGGCGTCGGCGCTCGCGGAGCTGTACGAGCGCTCGCTCGCGGATCCCGCGCAGGCGATCACGTACTACCGGCGCGCGCTCGCGGCGGACGGCGGAAACGCGGCGGCCATCGCGGCGCTGGAGCGTTTGCTCGGCAAGGAGCAGCGCTACGAGGAGCTCGCGGAGCTGCTGTCGGAGCGCATGGCCGCGGCCGAGGACAAGGCCGCGAAGGTGCAGCTCGGGCTGGCGGTCGCGTCGATCCGCGCGGAGCACCTGAACGACACGGACGGATCGATCGAGGCCTACCGCGGCGTGCTCGCGTTGGAGCCGAAGGAGGCGACCGCGCTCGGCCGCCTCGCGGAGACGTACGAGCGCGCCGAGCGCTGGCGCGAGTTGGTGGGCGTGCTCGACCGGATGCGCGACGCCACCGAGGACCCGCGCGTGGTCGCGGCGACCGAGGTGAAGGCGGGCGAGGTCTTGCGGCTCCGCCTCAACGAGAAGAAGCAGTCGCTCGAGCGCTACCAGGCCGCGCTCGCGGCGGACGACACGCACGACGGCGCGATGCGCGGGTTGGAGGCGTTGCTCGAAGACGTAGAGCTGCGCGCGCAGGCGGGCGCGGCGCTCGAGCCGGGCTACACGAAGAAGGAGAAGTGGCGGGACCTCGTCATCGCGTTGGAGAGCCAGCTCTCCGCGGTGGTCGAGTCGGAGCGGCGCCGGGATCTGTTCCTGCGCATCGCGGACGTCGAAGCGGACAAGCTCGATCAGCCGGACGGCGCGTACGAGACGTTGGCGCGCGCGTTCCGCGAGGGGCTCGTACCGAACGACGAGCGCGCGCGCCTCGCCACGCTCGCGCTCCGCGCGAACCGCGCGAAGGATCTCGCGGTCCTCTACGAGGACGCGCTCGAGACGAAGAAGGACGACACCGATCTGCTCCGCGACCTCGCGCGCGTCTACGACGGCGCCGCGGGCGAACCGCAGAAGGCGCGCACGGCGTGGGAGCGCCTGCGCAGCGCGATCCCGGGCGACGAAGAGGCGCTCGGTGCGCTCGAGCGGCTGACCGCGGCGGGCGACGACCCGGGCGCGTTGGCCGAAGTGCTGATCGCGCGCGCGGACGCGTCGTCGGATGCCGCGGAGCGCGTCGCGTTCCTGAAGCGCGCGTCCGCGATCTACGAGGAGGCGGCCGAGGAGATCGATCTCGCGACGCGCACGATGGAACGCGCCCGCGACGTCGCGCCGACGGAGCGCTCCACGTGGCAGGAGCTTCAGCGCCTCTACGAGGAGCAGGGCAACAAGCAGGGCCTGATCAACGCGCTCGCCCAGGAGGCGAAGCTGATCGAGGAGCCGATCGCTCGCGCTGGCGTGTTGGAGCGATTGGCGCGCGTGTTGGTCGAGGTCGGGGATCGCGAGCGCGCGATCCAGGAGTACACCGCCGCGTTGTCGGCGCACCCGGAGCACACGCCTTCGCGCAATGGGTTGGAGGATCTGCTGCAGACGGACGTCGCCGCGAAGGCGGCGGTCGCGCTCGAGCCGGTCTACCGCGCGGCGGGCGACTGGTCGCACCTGGTCGAGGCGTACGAGATCCTCGCGGGCGCTACGCAGACTTCGGCGGAGCGCGTGGAGCGCCTCGTCGCGATCCGTTCGATCTACGAGGAGCGCCTCGGGAAGCTCGACCGCGCGTTCTCAGCGGCGGCGCGGGCGTTCTCGGAGTCGCCGTTCGACGAGGAGCTCCTCGAGTCGCTCGAGCGGCTCGGGCGGTTGTCCGGGCAGGTCGAAGAGCTGATCGGGATCGTGGAGGATCAGGCGGAGTCGCTGCCGGTCGCATCGGACGAGCGGAGCGCGCTGCGTCTGCGCGTCGCGCGGTACGCGGAGTCGCTGCTCCGCGATCGTGATCGCGCGATCGAGGCGTACGCGAAGGTCGTGGAAGAGCGGCCGGACGCCCTGCTCGCGCTCGAGGCGCTGGGGCGCATCTACGCGAAGGGCGGGGAGGCGCGCGAGCGCGTGGACGTCCTGCGGCGCATGGCCGACCTCTCCGACGATCCGGTGGAGCGCACCGAGCGGCTCCGGCTCGCGGGGCGCATCCTCGACGAGAAGCTCGGCGACCGCGACAAGGCGGCGCACGTCTACGAGCAGGTGTTGATGCACGCGCCGGGCGACACCGAGGCGCTGGGTCGCCTCGATGCGATCTACGGGCAGCTCCGCGACTACCCGATGTTGTCGCGCGTGTTGGAGATGAAGGTCGCTTCGCTCTCCGGCCAGGAGTGGGCGCAAGCGAACTTGCGGCTCGGCAACCTGCGGCGTGAGAAGCTCGACGACCCGCGCGGCGCGATGAACGCGTTCGTGCAGGTGCTCGACGCGGGGCCCGAGGTGGGCGCGCCGTACGAGGCGGCGCTGTTCGCGCTCGACGATCTCGTGGACTCGGTGAAGGAGATGCACCCGGACCTCGCGGGCATCGGCGCCGAGGCGATGGAGCCGCACTGGCTGAAGAAGGGCATGCCGCTCAAGGTGATCAGCGCCAAGGAGGCGCAGGTCGCCGCGGCGGACGACGTCGAGACGCGGCGAGGGCTCCTGCTCCAGATCGCGGACCTGTACGTCGACGAAGCGGACCAGCCCGAGATGGCGTTCCTCGCGTTGACGCGCGCGTTCTCGGAGCAGCCGAACGATCCGGAGCTCGCGGATCGGTTGGAGTCGCTCGCGCGCAAGGCGGAGACGGAGGAGGAGCTCGCGGATCTGTACGCGGGCGCGCTCCCGTCGATCGAGGACGCGGACTTCGGGCTGCGGCTCGCGCGGCGCACGGCGGATCTGTACGACCGGGTGCTGGGCCGCGGCGAGGCGTCGATCCCGTTCTACGAGCGGATCCTCGAGCAGGTCCCCGATGACGCCGCGGCGCTGTCCGCGCTCGAGCGGATCCACCGGCGCGCCGGCGACGCGAAGAAGCTCGTCGCGACGTACCGCGGGATGCTCCGGCTCGCGCAGCAGGACTCGGAGAAGGTCCGGCTGTGGGGCCAGATCGCTCAGCTCCTCGAGGGCGACGTCGAGGACAACGACGGCGCGTTCGAGGCGTACCGCGAGATGATGGCACTCATCCCGCACGACGTCGCGGTGCTCAAGAAGATGGCGGCGCTGTGTGAGCGCTCCGGTCGCGACCAGGACCTCGCGATGGTCCTCGCGAAGGAGGCGGAGCTCGCGGAGGGGCCGGCCGACAAGTCGAAGGTGTTGCTGCGGCTCGCGACGTTGCAGCGCGAGAAGCTCGACGATCGGGTCGCGGCGGTCGACGCGTACGCCGAGGTGCTCGAGCTGTCGCGCGACGATCCGGGCGCGATCGCGGGGCTGTCGTCGATCATGAAGAGCGACGGCGACGGGCGCGCCGAGGCCGCGCGCGCGTTGGCGCCGGTGTACGAGGCGAGCGGGGCGTACGACGAGTACATCGCGTGCCTCGAGGTGCAGGTCGCTTCGGCGCGTTCGGCGGACGACCGCAAGGCGCTGTTCTCGCGCATTGCGGAGATCTACATGGACCGCCTCGGGCGGCCCGAGCACGCGTTCACGTACTCGACGCGCGCGCTCCGCGAAGACCTGTTCGACGAGGCGCTGTTCGAGCGCGTCGAGTTGCTCGCGAAGGAGAACAACCTCTTCGAAGATCTCGCGGCGCTGTACCTCGACGAGGTCGACGACGTGACGGACCACGCGCTGCAACTTCGCTTGCACCGGCGCGTGGCCGAGATCTACGACCACGACATCCAGGACGTCCCGCGCGCGATCGCGGAGTACAACAAGGTGCTGGACGTGGCGCCGGGCGACGGCGACGCGCTCCGCGCGCTGGAGCGGCTCTACCGCGACGCCGGCTCGTTCGGCTCGCTCGCGGAGGTCTACCGCCGCCGCATCGCGCAGACCGAGGACCCGGAGGGCCGCGGCAAGCTGATGCGCGAGTTCGCGCGACTGCAGTCCGAGGAGCTCGACGATCTCCCCGGCGCGATCGCGACGCTGCGGCGCTTGCTCGAGTTGTTCCCGGACGACGTCGACGCGCTCGCGAAGCTCGCCAAGCTGTGCGAGGCGCAGGGTCGGGCGTCGGAGTTGTCTGACGTCCTCGAGCGCTTGATCGGCGCGGCGGAGGAGGGCTCCGCGGTCCAGACGGACGCGCGCTTCGCGCTCGCGAAGCTCAAGGCGACGCGGCTCGGCGACATCGGCGGCTCGGACCTGTTGTTCGAGGAGGTCCTCGCGGCCGACCCGACGCACGAGGCCGCGCGCGACTTCCTCGAAGAGCGCTTCGAGGACGCCGTCGCGGAGGACGACGTCGCGCTCGCGACCTCGACCGGCGAGATGTTGGCGAACGCGATGCGGCGCGCCGAGGAGTGGGAGCAGCTCGTGTCGGTGCTGCGCGTGCGCGTGTCGCTCGCGGAGGACGCCCACGAGCGCGTGCCGCTCAATCAGGAGATCGCGGACGTCCAGTGGAAGAAGCTGGAGGAGCCGCGCGACGCGTTCGAGACGCTCGCGACGGTGTTCGCGGACGCGCCGGGCCTCGGCGACGTGCGCGCCGGCCTGGAGTCGCTCGCGGAGCAGCTCGTGCGCCCGGATCGCCTCGTCGAGGTCTACACCTCGGGACTCCCGAAGCTGCACGACGCGGATCAGCGCGTGGAGGTCGAGCGGCGCATCGCGCAGATCCTCGACCACGACATCGCGGACAAGGAGCGCGCGGCGGAGGCGTGGCAAGTCGTCTTGCGCGCGAAGCCGAGCGACGAGGAAGCGCTGGTCGCGCTCGACCGCCTCGACGAGATGCTCGGGCGGTGGGCCGCGCTGACGGACGTGCTCGAGAAGCGCGTCGCGCTCGCGGAGGACGAGGACGAGAAGCACCGCCTCTGCGTGCGTCTCGGCGCGACGTGGGACGAGCGGCTCGGTGAGCGCGGTGAGGCGATCGAGTGGTACCGCAAGGCCCGCGCGATCAAGACGCGCGACAAGGAGACGCTCCTCGCGCTGTCGCTGTTGCTCGATCCGGAGGACCGCCCGCAGGAGCTGTTCGCCGTGCTCGAAGCGCTCGCGGAGCAGACCGAAGAGCCGCGTCAGCAGGTCCGTCTGACGAGCCGCATGGCCGAGCTCGCGGGGGGCCCGCTCGACCAGGGCAAAGAGGCGATCGCGCTGTGGCAGAAGGTCCTCGCGAAGGACGCGCACAACAACGCGGCGACCAAGGCGCTCGAAGAGCTGTACGAGCGGGAGGGGCAGTGGTTCGAGCTCGCCCGTCACCTCGAGATGCAGCTCGAGAACGCGCGCGACGAGAAGGACGTCATGCGCCTTCAGCGGCGCCTCGGGCTCGTGCGTGGGACGCGGCTGGGGAGCGTCGACGAAGCGGTGCGCTCGTGGACGGAGATCCTCAAGCGCAACCCGAACGACGTCGAGGCCCTCGAAGCGCTCCGGCAGACCTACCGCGGCGCCGAGCGCTGGGAAGATCTGATCGCCACGCTCCGGAAGCTCATCCCGCTCCAGATGGACGCGGCGGGCGTGAAGGAGATCCGCTTCGAGCTCGCCGAGGTGTTCCTCTCGAACACCGGCGAGAAGGAGGAGGCGATCGAGTCCGCGAAGCGGGTGTTGGACGTCGAGCCGCACACCGTCGCGGAGCTGATGCGGCTGGAGGAGATCTTCACGCAGACCGGCGCGTACGGCGAAGCGGTCAAGGTAATGAACCACCGCGCCGAGCAGGCGGAGACCGCGGGCGAGAAGGTCGACATCCTGTTCGACGTCGCGGCGATCTACGAGGATCGGATCAAGCGGAAGGCGGGCGCGGCGGCGGCCTACGAGGAGGTGCTCGATCTCGAGCCTTCGAGCCTCAAGGCGCACGAGTCGCTCGCGGCGATCTACGAGGACAACGGCGACTACCGGAAGCTCGTCGAGCTGTACAACCGGCGGCTGAACGTCACGGAGGAGGTCGAGGAGCGCAAGAAGCTGCTCTTCGCGGTGATCGACGTCCAGGAGCGGTGGCTCGGCCAGCCGGACCTCGCGTTCATGGCGGCGTGTCGCGCGTTCGGCGAGGAGGGCGCGGACGAGACCGCGCAAGAGATCGCAGAGCGCCTCGCGGAGGAGACGGACAGCTGGGAGATCCTGGCGGACGTCTACGCGGAGCAGGTCGAGCAGGTCGGCGTGGCGCGCGCGATCGAGCTGCGTCGTCGCCTCGGTGAGATCTACATCGAGAAGCTCGAGGAGGAAGACGAGGCCGAGAAGCAATTCGAGATGGTGCTGTCGATGCGGCCCGAGGACGAGGTCGCGCGCGCGCACCTCATCGAGCTGCTGAAGAAGGCGGACCGTCACGGCGATCTGATCGCGCAGCTCCGCGAGAAGGTGGAGCTCGCGACCGACGTCGAGGAGAAGAAGCGGCTCTACCGGCGCATCGCGGAGATCGAAGAGAACCAGGTCGGCGACATCGAGGCCGCGATCTCCAGTACGAAGCGCGTGCTCGATCTCGATCCGGAGGACGAGCGGGCGCTGATGGAGCTCGTGCGGATCTTCCGCTCGACGGAGAAGTGGCACCCGCTGCTCAACGTGCTCGGGCGTCAGCTCGAGCTCGCGGACGACGTCGAGGATCACAAGCGGCTGCGCTTCGAGATCGCGCAGGTCTGGGAGCAGGGGATCGAGGATCTCGATCGGGCGATCGAGCAGTACAAGGACGTCCTCGAAGTCGACGCCGCGTTCGCGCCCGCGCTCAAGGCGCTCGAGCGGCTCTACACGCAGGAGGAGCGCTGGATCGAGCTGGTCGACGTGTACGAGCGGCAGGTCGAGCTCACGCAGGACCCGACGGAGGCGGTGCGTCTGCTGACGCGCGTCGCGTCGATCTGGGAGGACCAGTTCCGGGACCTCGAGGGCGCGAGCAAGACGTTGATCCGCGTGCTCGAGATCGAGCCCGAACACCTGATGACGGTGAAGAGCCTCGAGCGCGTGTGGCGGCAGGGCGAGGACTGGGAACACCTGGTCGAAGCGCTCGAGCGGCACATCGAGCTCACGGACGACAAGATGGAGGTCGTCCAGCTCTACCTGGAGATCGGCGAGATCATGAACCGCGAGCTGTCGCGGGCGGATCAGGCCGAAGAGGCCTTCACCGCCGCGCTCGACGTGGACCCGAGCTCGCGCGAGGCGATCCACGCGCTCGGCGAGCTGCACGAGCGGCACGGCAACTGGTTCAACGCGTTGGAGATGCTCCACCGCGAGGCGTCGTTGTTGGGATCGTTGCCGGAGGCGGTGGAGCTGTACCACCGCATGGGCACGCTCAACGAGGACATGTTGATGGCCCGCGCGGCGGCGAAGGACTCGTACACGCGCGCCCTCGACATCGACCCGAGCTACACGCCGGCGATCCGCGCGCTGCGCAAGATCCACGAGTCGGAAGGCAACTTCGTCGAGACGATCAACCTCGAGGCGCAGGAGGCCGAACACACCGAGGACCTCGACGATCGCGCCGAGCTGTATCAACTCGCGGCCGACACCGCGCTCGAACAGTTCGACGACGAGGAGCGGGCGACCGGGCTGTACGAGCGCTCGCTCGACGCCAACCCGTCGCACCT
>JAUHYN010000349.1 GCA_030426505.1 bacterium
GATCTCCCAGTGCCAGCCCGTCCAGGTGACGGTCGCGTGCTCCCCGGAGGCGTGCGGGTCCGACACGCGCAGTCCGCACGAGGGGGAGCGCCCGACGAGGAGTCTCGCCGTGACGGGAAGGCTCGTTTCGTCCTTCAGCGACTTGAGGGTCGCCACGAGCGGGAGGATAGCAGCGGCCGAAAGGGACCGAAAGTCATGGTCATTCCGTAGCGAAGAGCACGCCCGCGACGCCGCCCGCGACGCCCGCCGCGACCAGCGCGCCGATCCCGATCCCGACCTGGACCCGGTGCGTGCTGTAGAGATCCTGCGCCTCCGTCGCGCTCGTCATCGGGTCCTGAGCCGCGTTGCCGTTGGCGCGCCCCACGACGATCAGCACCGTCCCCGCGATCGCCGCCGCGACCGCGCTGCCCGCGAGCACCCACGGCACGATCGTCCCGTCGTCCGACGGCGTCGTGGTGGCCGTGATCGGCGGCGGCGGCGGAGGCGGCGTGAACGTCGGGACCGGCGGCGGCGGAGCGACCGCGATCGCCTCGGGATCGTCCGGGTCGTCCTCCTCGATCTCGTCCGGGAACGGGCCCTCGCCGGGCGGATCCGAGGCCGTGCGTCGCCGCCGGCGGCGCTTCTTCCGCTTCTTCCGCTTCTTCGGCTCCTTCTCCTTCTCCTCGGGCGGGGCGGGTTTCAGCGACTCGTACAACCTCTGCGCTCCCGCCTGCGATGGATCCGGGAACGCGATCGAGTCGTGGTGCGAGAGGCTCTCCTCGAACGAGTTCTTCGCGTCGTCCTCGAGCCCGAAGCGGAACTGCAGGATCCCGATGTACGCGTGGATCAGCGCGCGCCGCCGCGGCGACTGGGGCTGGGCACCGGCGCGCCCGAACGCCGCGAGCGCGCCGCGGTAGTCCTTGTTCTGGTAGAGCGTGATGGCGTCTTCGAGATCGCCGGCCGCCGTCGCCATCACGGCCACCAGCAGCGCTGTCGAGCCCACGCCCATCCGCGCCGACCTTATCGGACGCCGCGAACGGTGTCAGCGTTCCGGCCGCTCGATGCGGACGTACTGCCCCGGCGTCTTCGGGACGTTCGGGTTGGTCCCGAGCAACAGCGCGCCCCCTTGGACCGATCGGATGATCTGGATCGAGAACGCCGCGAGGTGCTCCTCCACCGCGCAGTAACCCTCCGGCAGGTACTGCCCGCCCGCGCCGAAAGCCGCCCCGTACAGGAACCCGTCGTCGTACCCGTGGATCGCGTACGGGAACACGGTCAGCGGCGAATGACCGACCTCCGCCCACGGCCGATCCCCGCCCGCGAAGAACCGCCCGTCCGAGCTCCCGAGCACCACGCCGATCCCGTCCACATAGGCCGCCGCCGTGAACCCCGCGCTCGCCGGGAGCTGCTCCACCGTCAACGTACCGTCCGGCTCGATCCGAACGACCGAAGTGTTCCCCGACGCCGCCGCGATGACGTCGCCGTCCGGCGTGAGGATCGTGTGCGCGCCGAAGCCGCCGTCGTCGAACGTGTGGAGGACCTCGGATCCGTTTGCGTCGAACCGCTCGACCAACCCCGCGGATCGCGTGCTGTAGATCGCCGGCGCGCCGCCCTCGTAGCGCAGCGCGATCCGGTGGCGCCCGCCGAGCACGCCGGTCGCGTTCGTGCGGCCGAAGTACTCGAGCTCGATGTGTGCGCCGCCGATCACCTCGCCCCGGTACAGCCACCCGGACCGCGTCATGAACCACCACCCGCCGGCGACCTCGTCGCGGACGCCGTCCGAGAGCGTGACCGGCGGCGACACCGTCACCGGCTGAAGGCCGTCCGGCGTCCACCGCTGAACACTCCCCGACTGCTGGCCGATCAACACCACGGTCGAGGAGAGCACCAACGCCATCTCGGCGTGGGAGTCGTCGGCGAGCGCGAACGGCTCGGCGACGAAGCGCACGCAGTCGAGCGGACCGGGATCGTCGATGCGGTACGCGGCGAGCGCTTCACTCGGCGCGCCGGCGTCGATCCACGCGGGGGATTCGTTCGGGAGCTCGAGGCGGAAGACGTCGTCCGTCGCAGGGAGGGCGCGGCGGGGCGCCTCTTCGTCGGTGACCGCGGCGAGCGGACCGGGCTCGAGACCGAGGGCGTCGAGGTCGTCTTCGTAGAGCAGGACTTCGAGGCGAACGGATTCGTCGGGCGCGATCGTCTCGGGCGGACGCAGGATGGCCTCGGGGCCCGCGACTTCCATCGCTCGTACGGTGAACCGGGGTTCGTGGTCTGCGCGATCGATCGCGAGGATGAGGGCGCCGCGGTCGAGCGGCGGGCGCGGAACGAACAGGACGTCGCTCGGCGCGCAAGCGGCGGCGGCCAGGGCGGCCGCGCTGATGCCGAAGGTCGCCCGCACGTCGTGACTACACTGCCACAGGCGGACGAAGAAGGGGCGGCCCGAACCGCGTCCGGACCGCCCCGATGTTCAGAGTACCTTCGGCGATCGCCCCGTGAAGAGGCCGACCACCAGCGACACCACCGCGAGGATCACGAAGCCCCAGAACAGGAGCTTGGCGATGCCGGCGGCGCTGGCCGCGATGCCACCGAAACCGAAGACGGCGGCCAGAATGGCGAGGAGGAAGAATGCAATTGCGAACCTGAGCATGATGCTCTCCTTTCGTGACTTACGAACGTGAATAGAGACCCGTCTCGATCAGCTGTCGCGCAGCACGATCTCGACACGACGGTTGTTGGCGCGACCCTCCGGCGTCGTGTTCGACGCCACTGGCTCGGCCTCACCACGACCCACCGCGACGATTCGGTTCGAATCGACGCCCTGGCTGACCAGGTACGAGCGGACAGCGTCCGCGCGGTTCTGCGAGAGGCGATCGTTGAAGGACGACGAACCCTTCGAGTCCGTGTGGCCCTCCACGACGATGCGCTTGGTGTCGCCCTGGGCGACGAGCGCCGCCGCGACCTCCGACAGCTTCGTCTTCGCGATCGGCAACAGCTTCGCCGTACCGAACTCGAACACGACCGAACCCGAAAGGGTGATGACGGTCTCCTCGAGCTCCGCCTTCACCTTCGCGATCTCTTCGAGGCTCTCCAGCGCCTCTCGAGCGCGCTCCTCGGCGGCCTCGCGAGCGTCACGCTCGGACTCGAGCGCGGCGTCCTTCTCGGCGAGTGACGCCTGCAGGTCGGCGCGCTTCGCCGTCAGGTCTTCCTTCTCGGTGCGCAGCTCTTCGGCGCGCGCCTCGAGCTCGCTCACGCGGCTCTTCATCAGGTTCTCTTTGTTCTCGAGCTCGCGGTCGACCTCGGCCAGCTCCGACTCGGTGCGCATCAACGCCTGCGTCGCCGACGCGTGGGCGTCGCGCAGCTGCTGGTTGTTGCGCTTCGTCTGGCTGATGATCTTCGACTGCGTCTCGACGTACATGTCCTTCGCGGCGGCCTTGTCGCGCTTCGCGTCGAGGATCTCGCCGTGGGCCATCGCCTGCTTCGCCTTGCGGTTGGCGAGGTAGGCGAACTGCTTCTCGCGCTCACCGCCCGGGTCGTCGTCGTGGGCCTTCTCGGCCTTCACCATGTACTGGCGCGCGTCCAACATCTTATCGGGCGCGAGCTTGGGGGCCTTCGACTGCTCGGCTTTGTCGTAGACGCGCCGCGCCTCGGTGAGCTCCACCGATGGCTGCGCCGTTGCACACGCCGCACTGATCGCGACGCCGCCGACCAACAGGCCGCGCATCATCTTCTTCGTGAGAATCATTGCTCCATCTCCTCCTTCAGCTCGCGAACACGATCGAGTTCACGCGAGGCTTCCGTGCGTGCGGTGTTCGCCTTGGCGAGCACGATCGCCAGCTCGGCGTCGGCCTCGGCGCGTTCGAGTCGATCGCGCGCGGCCTCGTTCTCGCCTTCCTCCATCAGCTCCTTCGCGTCGTCGTAGCCGCGACGCGCGAGCTCGAGGTGGAGGGCTGCTTCGGGGTGTTCTTGGGCGTCCAGCTCTTCGGCCGAGCGAATCGACGCAGCGGTGTCGACGCTCAGTTGTTTGGGAGCAGGCGCCGTCACGCACGCTGCACCACCGAGAAGAGCGGTGGCCGCGAAGAGCGACAGCGCTCGTAGTGTCGTCTGGTTCATGCCCGGCTCGCTTCGCATCGAGCGTGCCAATGCAATCTCGGAGAACACGGCGTCTCATTCGTGGCGCGATGCCCCGGACGTGACCGATCCGCCGTGCACGCCGCAGAGGGCGTCACCCGGGCGGAAGGCGCGCGTGACAATCAGCCACACGCGACGCGCATTGCCGCATGTTGGGGCCCCTCTCCCTGGGGCCGCGGTCTGGCACCGCACGTGCTCTAATTGTCCCGCGCCGATGACCCGTCGGAACAACGCTGCGCCGTCCCGGGTTCCTTCGCCGTACGTATTTGCGTGCTTAGCGAGGAATCTGAGCCCCAGTCCAACCGACCGATCTCAATGCGCGATGTACGCAGGTCCTGCGCGACCGGACGATCGCCCCCAAGGATGAAGGAGAGCTAAGTATGAACATCCTCGAACTCGAAAAGATGAAGCAGGATCAGACCGCGCTGAAGCGGGACGAATCCGAGAAGCACACGCCGGGCGCTGCGCCCCACGAGCCGCAGGGCCAGACCTTTACCGCCACCCCGACGCCGACGCCCTCCCCGAGCGCGACGCCCAAGCCGATGTCCTCGTTCGACCGGAAGGAAACTCCGCGTCCGACCGAGCACACGCAGGACAGGATCGCGTCCCAGCCGATCCAGGCCGTCCCGACGCGCACGCCCGAGTCCAGCGAGACCGGGGGTTCGTCCGCCGACCAGGTCCGCAAGAAGCTCGTCGCCGCACTGGACGACGGCCGCGCGCTGACGCTCGTCGAGACCGCCAAGATGTTCGGGATTCGCCCGCGCACGCTCCAGGAGCGCCTCCAGAACGAGGGCGTCACCTTCCAGGCGCTCGTCCAGGAGGCGCGCGCCGAGCTCGCGTGTGAGCTGCTCGCCGGCCCGCGGTCGATCCCGGCCGTCGCCGAGGCCCTCGCGTACGCCGACCCGCGCGCGTTCCGACGCGCGTTCAAGCGTTGGACGGGCGTGACGCCGGGTGTTTACCGCAAGCGCGTGCGTCAGGAACGCCTCGAGCGAGACAGAATGGTCGACCCGAACGCGTGATCGACGCGGGGACCTCATGGGCCCCGGGATTGCAAACGTCCGGGGCCATGATGACCAAGCACCTCAAGAAGATCGCGACCGCGTTCGTCCTGGCCTGCGCGCTGCCCCTCGCAGGCTGTCCCGATCGCGACGGTCCCATGGAAAAGGCGGGCGAGAAGATCGACGAAGCGGCGGAGGACGTCAGCGATTCGGTCGACGAAGCCGTCGATGATCTTCAGGAGGAATAGCGCGTTGGCTCTGGTCTAACGCGTGTCGATTTCGCCGACCCCGGTCGCTGCCCAGGTCGCGACGTAGTGCGCGAGCTGGGCGTGCGCCTGTTCGTACGTGGGCTTGTCGCGCTCGTAGAACAGGTTGTGGCCGACGCCCGGGAACTGCGTCCAACCGCGACCCGCGACGGGCCCGTCGACGACGGTGATCCCGTCCGGCGCGTCCGCGGCGGGCGCGACGATCGCGAGACCCATCGCGCGCGCGAGCGACTCGGTCGCGCCCGGCGGCACGACCGTGTCCGTCATGCCCTGGAGGAGGAACACGTCCTCGTCCAGCGAGCGCGCCGCGAAGTTCGACGGATCGCCGCGGTCGAGGACCGACTGGGCGACCGTCGTGAACATCTGCGTCGGGAAGCCATCGAACTCGAACCCCGACAACACCTGGTCGAAGAACTCGAGCAGCGTGCCGCCGCCGACCATCAAGACGGCGGTGTCGATCGGCTCGGAGAGCCCCACGACGGCGGCGCCGACGATCGAACCGAGCGACTCCCCGAGGTACATCACGCGTGACGCGTCGAGCACCGGCTCGCCGGTGCGAAGCAGATCCACCGCCGCGAGCCGCTCGAGGTTCGCTGCGAAGTAGACCTGGTCGACCTGCGCCTGGCGCATGTTGTCGGCGACGACGGTCGGCGCGACGACGTTGAGGAAGCGCGTGCCGGCGTTGCCCGGGCGATCGGTGCGCGCGCCGTGCAGCGGCGCGTCGATCGCGACGACGGCGACGCCGCTGGGGAGGATGTCCTCCGCGAACTCGACGATCTTCTCCTTCTCGCCGCCGAGCCCGTGGTGGAACTGAAGGACGGGGAAGGGGCCGTCGCCTTCGGGGATCAGCACGAGCACTTCGACCTTCTCGAAGCGCGGCGGCTCCGCGATGACGATCGGCGTGTCGGCTTCCTCGCGGTACGCGGGGATCTCGAACTCCACCGTCACGCGCGCGCGGATCGGGGCGCGCCCTGCCGCCGTGGACGTGACGACGAACGTGGGCGGGTGCTGCGCCATCGCGTCGATCAAGGCGTCGGCGTGGCGTTGGATCGAGAGGGTGGTGTAGCGCTCGGCGACGAGGACGTCGTCCGGATCGATCCCGGCCTCGGTGAGCGCGTCGCCCACGCCGTCGAGGCGATCGATCGCGCGCGCGATCCGGTCCGGTTCGCCTTCGTCGGGCGTCGCGCCCGACCACACCGCGTCGAAGATCGGCGAGCGCGAGAACGGAGCGCCGTCCTCGGTGGCGAGCCCGCGCGTCGCGACGATCGCGTGACGCGTCGCCTCCGCGAGCGGGACCAGCGGGCGCAGCTGCGCCCAATGCACCACGCGCCCGTAGTCGGTCTCGCCGGTGATCGCGCGGATCCGGAGCGGGACGGGCGCCCCCCGATCGAGGTCGACGAGGAAGAGGTGATCCTCGAGCGTGTCCGGGTCGGGCGGTACACCGAACGAGACGAACGCCGGCCCGAGCGTGGACCAGCCGTCGAGGTGCTCGAGCTCGTCCGTGAAGTTGTCGCCGAACAGATAGATCGCCTCGTCGACGTCGCCGAGCGTCTCACCGCGCGGTCGGACGTCGAGCGCGAGGCCGGTCGCGGTGTCGGCCGCGATGGTGGGTTCGTCGCTGGGGAACGGGAGGACCGGTCGCGAGGCGAGGCCGTACGGGAGGGGGACGCCGGCCTCGTCGTCGCCGCCGCTGCACGCCGTGAGCGCAGCGAAGACGTACACCCAGCGGGACGAACGCACGTTGGCCAGGAAGCCAAACTCCGCGCGCGCGGGCAAGTCGACGCGCCGGGCAAGGCCTGATCACGGCTGAACTCGATGCAGGTGCGACATCCTCTGCTAGAATCCCCGACGGCCTTGGCGAAGTCCTCCCAACCGCCCGTCCCCAGCCGGGTCTGGGATCCGGAAGCGACCGCGGAAGGGCCGCTCGATGAGTCGCGCCTCGTCTCGGCGCCGGTGGAGATCGCGCCGTCCGGGCACGTGACGATGCTCGGGCCGTACCGCGTGCTGGGCACGCTCGGGCGGGGCGGGATGGGCGTCGTGTACGAGGTGCGGGACGAGTCCTCGGGCCACACCTTCGCGCTCAAGACGATCGAGACGCGTTTCCTCGCGCTCCCCGACACCAACGCGGGGCGGCGCTTCACGCAGGAGATCGAGATCCTCGAGCGGCTCGATCACCGCGGCATCGTGCAGCTGCACGACTACGGCTTCGTGCGTCACCCGATGGGGTACGACCTCGCGTTCTTCGTGATGGAGCGGCTCACCGGGGAGACGGTCGAAGACCGCATCGCGAGCGAGCGCCTGATGTCCGCCGAGGAGGCGATGCAGATGGCCGTGCAGGTCACGCGCGCGCTCGTCTACCTCGACAAGAACGGCGTCCTCCACCGCGACATCAAGCCGGCGAACCTGTTCGTCGAAGGCGAATCGGCGGTGCCGCCCGGGCGCGTGGTGTTGATGGACTTCGGCCTCGCGCGATCGCGCGAGTTCACGCGCCTCACGCAGACCGGTCACGTGATCGGGACGATGG
>JAUHYN010000350.1 GCA_030426505.1 bacterium
CGTGATGCAATAGAACTTGCGGATGTCCGCCGCCTTGTTGCCGTCGTAGAGGACCGCGTGGAGGATCTCCTTGGGGTTCGCGTAGCCGCACTTGTCCCAACCGATGTGGCAGGTGTGGCAGCGGTCGACGAGGTCGATCTCCTGGTTCCAGAACTGCTCGATCGAGGTCCACTGCTCCTTGGTCGCGTCCACGGTCCGCTGCGCGGCGGCGAGGCCGCTCTGCAGCTCGGCGAGCTCCGCCTTCTTCTCGTTGAGCTCCTTCTGGAACGCGTTGACCTTGTCGAGGATCGCGTCGCGCTTCGCGGTGGCCTCGTCGTAGATCGCGCTCTTCTCGAGCACGATGGCGTGGCGCTTCTCGTAGGCCTCTTCGGCCTCCGCGACGTGCTCCGCGTGGCCCTCGTGCTTCGCGTGGCGGTAGTAGTAGTAGTACTCGTCCTCGTCGGCCTTCGCGAACGCGAGGCGCATCTCCTCGTCCTTCACGAGGATCTCCGCCTCCTTGAGGTCCGCCTTGAGCCGCGTGAACTCGACGTACTTGGGGCTGTCGACGATCGCGCCTTCGAGCTCCCCGATCTCCTTCGTCAGGGTCGTGACGCGCTCACCGACGTCGACCTCTTCCTCTTCGTCGTCCTCGTCCTTGATCGTGAGGGTGCCGGACTTGAGGAATTCTTTCTCGGCGTCGAAGTTCTTGTAGGCGCGCGCCTTCTCCACCTGGAACCAGCCGAGCTGCACGTCCTTCCAGGGGCGGCGGCTGAAGAACTCCTGATAGACCAGCCAGACCATGGACAGCATCAACAGCTGGCCGATGATGAAGAACCAGAGTCGGTACGACTCCTCTTCCAAGCGCGTCTTCTTCTTCGCCACGGGGGCTCTCTAGAAGGGGATGACAACCGCGTCAAGCCGGATCGAACCTTGGTTTTCGCGATGATGCGGACCCGGAGAGGACGCGGTTGACCCTCGCCGGATGCCTCCACTACACGTCCTCGCCGAATGACCGACTCGCGCCTTCCGGGCTTCTACACGTGGCCCGTCGAGAAACGCCGGTCGGTGCTGGCGGAGCTGCTCGGCCGGCCGGTGGACGATTTCGGCGCCCTGGACCCGGACGCGCTGGCGCTGGAGCTCGCGGACAAGCTGATCGAGAACGTCGTGGGCGTCCTCTCGCTCCCGCTCGGGATCGGTCTCAACCTCAAGGTGAACGGGACGGACTACCTCGTCCCGATGGCGGTCGAGGAGCCCTCGGTGGTGGCGGCGTTCTCCAACGCGGCCAAGATGGCCCGCGCCGGGGGCGGCTTCACGGCGACCTGCGATCCCTCCCACATGATCGGACAGATCCAGCTGTGCGCGCCCGACGAGGCCGCGGCCCGCCGCGCCGAGGACGCGCTGCGCGCTCGGATCGGTGAGGTCGAGGCGGTCGCCGCCGAGGCCTGCGCGCCGATGGCCGCGCGCGGTGGGGGCCTCGTGCGCATCGAGATCCGGCGCCTCACCGATCCCGACGGCGGCCCGCCGATGGTGGTGCTCCACGTGGTCCTCGACGTCGTGGACGCGATGGGCGCGAACATCGTGAACCACGTCTGCGAGCACGCCGCGCCGACGGTGGCGCGGATCAGCGCGCTCGACGTCCACCTGAGGATCCTCTCGAACCTCGCGGCCCACCGGCTCGCCCGGGCCGAGACCCGGATCCCGCTCGCCAGCGTTGGCGGGCGCCGGGTCGCGGAGCGGATCGCGGAGGCGGATCGGTTCGCGCGCCTCGATCCGTTCCGCGCGGCCACACACAACAAGGGCTTGCTGAACGGGATCGACGCGGTCGCGATCGCGACCGGCAACGACTGGCGATCGATCGAGGCCGGCGCCCACGCGTGGGCCGCGCGCGACGGCCAGTACCGCGGCCTCACCCGGTGGGCGATCGAGGGCGACGCCCTGTGCGGATCCATCGAGCTCCCCCTCGCGGTGGGGACGGTCGGGGGCATCACGCGGAGCCACCCCTCCATACAGTTGTTGCGCTCGCTGATCGGCGTGACGAGCGCGCGGGAGCTGGCGGGGATCTTCGCCTCGGTCGGGCTCGCGCAGAACCTCGCGGCGCTCCGGGCGCTCGCGGCCGAGGGGATCCAGCGCGGCCACATGGCCCTGCACGCCCGGCAGCTCGCCCTCGCGGCGGGCGCGGCGCCGGGCGAGGTGGATCAGGTCGTGGAGTACACGCTCGACGCCGGACACGTGTCGCCGGAGCAGGTCGCGATCGCGCTCCAGAAGAGCCGCGGCGAGGGCTGACACGTGGCCGTCCGCGGCGAAGCCCCCGGCAAGATCATCCTGTTCGGCGAACACGCCGTCGTCTACGGCGCGGCGGCGGTCGCGCTCCCCCTCACGAAGTCGGTGAAGGTGACGCTGCGGCCCGGCGCCGGGAACGTGGATCTGCGCATCCCGAAGGGCGCCGAGGTCCCCGCGCACCACAACGCAGCCGCCCCGGTGGCGCTCCTCGAGCGCGCCCTCGGGGACGCCTTCGCCACGCATGACGTCCGCGTGGAGCTCGGGGTCCCGCCCATGGCGGGCTTCGGGTCCTCCGCGGCCCTCGCGGTCGCGGCCCTCCGCGCCGCCGGCGCGCCGCGCGCGAAGGCGAAGCTCCTCGAGCGCGCGCTGGACGTGGAGTCGGTCGCGCACGGGCGCCCGTCGGGGATCGATCCGGCGGTGGCGATCTGGGGCGTGCCGATCCGCTTCCAGCGCACGGATCGTATCCGCGTCCGCGCGCTGCCGATCGGCGCGCCGCTCCACTTGGTGGTCGGCACCGCGGGGGTCCACGGGGGCACGGCGCCGGTCGTCGCGCGGATCGGCGAGACGCGTCGGCGCGCCCCGGCGCTGATCGGTCGCGCGATGGACGCGCTCGGCGCCGCGGCGGACGCGGGCGCGAAGGGCCTCGCGCGTGGCGATCCCGCGCTGATCGGTCAGGCGATGCGGATCGCACAGGGGATCCTCGACGGCTTCGGGCTCGTCGGCCCCGAGGTCCGTGACGCGGTGCGCGCCGCAGAAGGTGCGGGCGCGCTCGGCGCGAAGATGAGCGGCGCCGGCGGCACGGGCGGCGCGCTGGTCGCCGTGTGTGCGAGCGAGCGCGACGCGAAGCGCGTGGTGCGCGCGCTGCGGGGCCTCGGCGTACGCGCCTGGATCGAGCGCTACGGAGTCTCTTTGCCAAGGAATCGTTCCGCGCGGTAGGTAGGGACGTGATGCGCCGCGCTGTCCTCGCCGGATGCCTGCTCCTGGTCGCCTGTAGCGGAGGCGGCGACGACGACGACGTGATGGCCGCCCGCGACGGCGGCGTCGAGCGCGACGCCGGGCCACGCGGCCCCGACATGGACGGCGACGACTGGCTCGACGACGAGGACAACTGCCCCGCCGTCTCCAACCCCGAGCAGCGCGACCGTGATCAGGACGGGATCGGCGACGACTGCGACACGTGCCCGGCGACCCCGAACGACGGCGCGGACGGCCGGGCCGCGCAGGACCAGTGTGTCTTCGACCTCGAGCGCGACGTCGACGGGACCACGCTGACCCTCGAACCCACGAGCCACATCCGCGAGGTGCGCGGCGTGATCGAAGAGGCCTCGCCGCAGCGCATGGACACGTTCCAGGTGATGGTGCCCGCGCAGACGCTCCTCGAGCTGCGCGTCGCGCGCACGAGCTCGGACTCGCTCCTCGAGCCGTACGTGCAGATCACGGGCGACGGCTTCGACGTCCCGCGCTACACGCACGGGCTCTTCGTCGCGCAGCGCGAGGCCGACGTCGCCGAGGCCGGCACGTACACGATCGGCGTCGCGGATCGCCGCGGCATCCTCGGCAACGAGCCGCGCGGGAGCGACGTCTACGGCTATGCGCTGTCGATCCGCGCGCTGCCGATCGAGGGCACGATGCTCACGCTCCCCGTCGAGAACGAGACGTACACGATCGACGGCAAGGTCCACGTGTTCGACGCGACGCTCGAGGCGAAGTTCTCGCGCGTCTCCACGCAGACCGAGTTCGGCCGCGGGCTCTCGGACGAGGGCGTGGACACGGTGCTGTACGTCGAGGTGGATGGCGGCGAGACGATCTACGTCTCCGACAACCTCGCCGACGGCTACTTCGACTCACGCGTGGTGTTCGAGCCGACCGACCCGAAGACCATCCGCATCGTGCTCGACTACATCGCGGTGTACGGCGCCGACAACGAGGTCGGCCTCACGGTCGATCAGCCGGAGCTGATCGGCGACCTCGAGCCGAATGACCGCATCGACATCGCGAGCGCGATGACCGTCCCGGGCCGCACGGACGGCCAGATCGGTGCGCCGCTCGGGGCGCCCGACGAGGACTGGTACTTCTTCACCGCGCAGGCCGGGCAGGTGTTCGCGTTCGACGGGATCATCCTCCCGGCGGCGTCGACGGATCCGGCGCTGCTCCTCGGTCAGGTCCGCGAGGACGGTGAGCTCGAGGTCCTCTACACGAGCCTCGACTCGTCCGGGATCGCGCCGAAGATCGAGGCGGTGTTCCCGTACACGGGCACGTACCACATGCTCGTCGTCCACCAGCCGAACCTCGCGGAGCCGCCGGCGAACGAGGGTGGCCCGCTGTTCGGGTACGGCGTGCTGGCGTCGGTGGTGTTCCGGCCGCCGGTGGGCGGGACGTTCTCGTCGACGGTGGCCGAGACGCTCGGCGCCGAGCTGAACCCCGCCGGATCGATCCGTCGGCACTACGTGTTGCCGCCCTCCCCCGCGGTCGTGGATCTGTCGGTGGTCGGCAACGATCTCGTCGACGACTTCGCGCCCGCGCTCCGGGTGTACGGCCCGAACGGCATGGGCCAGTTCGGCCAGGGCGCGCCGCGGGCGCTCGCGTTCCTGAAGACGGCGGACCGTCACATCGTCTCGGTTCACAACGAAGACAACGGCTTCGGCGGCCCCGGCTTCACGTACGACCTCACGGCCGAGATCACGCCGGTGACCGGCGTCGACGAAGTGGAGCCGAACGATGCGGCCGGCCAGGAGACCCCGCTCACCGGACCGATCGCCGCGGCGGTCGGCGCGCTCGGCTCCGAGATGGACGTCGACCTGTTCACGTACACCGCGACGGGCGCGGTCACGATCGACGTCGCGATCGGCGAAGGCGCGTACGGTCGGCAGATCCAAGTGCGCAACCCGGACGGCGCGGCCCTCGCGACGCAGATCGGTGCGGCGTGGGGCGTCGATCTCGACGACGCGGGCGACTACGTGATCGAGGTGTCGTCCGGCATCCCCGGGCCGTACACGCTGATCGTGAAGCAGCAGTAGTTCGGCTCGCGCCTCACCGGTTCGCCCAGCGCAAGATCTCGTCCGTCTCCGCCACGCCGTTGAGCAGCGTGCGGTACAGCGCGTTGTTGCGCCCGTCGTGGACCTCGTCGCCGGTGATCAGGAGCTGCGCCGAGAGGAGGTTCGGGTAGATGAAACGGGTGAAGAGCTCCGCGTGGTAGACGTGGCCGAGCTGACCGTCCACGACGAACTCGGAGGGCCCCATCGTCAGCGACCCGCCCCCGGGGAGCGGCCGCTCGGTGTTCGGCTTCACGACGTTCAATAGGTGCGAGTGGACCGTGCCGTCCGCCGCGACGGAGAGGAACGAGAGGACGGCGCGCTGATTCGTCTTCATGCCCTTGATTCGCTTCAGTAGATCCTGACCGACGCCGCCGTCTCGCGCGACGCGGATCAACTTCTTCGTGTCGAACTCGGGGACCTCGAACAGCGGGAGACTCGACCACAGCGCCGTGGCCTTCGATGCGAACGACTCGACGGCGTCGAGCGGGTGATCGAGGCGCCGCGCGACCTCGTCGATCGAGTAGTCCTCGACGTTGTGGCGCCCCATGAGGACCACGAACGGGTCCGCGCGCACGGCTTCGACGGCCGTTTCGGCTGCGCTCGTGTCGCCCGCGAAGTCGGTGCCGAGCAGCGCCTCGATCGCGCGCTCGATCTTCGGGCGCGCGACCTCGCGGAGATCCGACAGCGTGATGATCCCCTCGCGCAGCGCGACGAGCTCGCGCACCGGATCGTCGGCGTCGACGAGCCGCTCGATCACCTCGGGGCGCGCGAGTTCGGCGAGCATCCCGCCGATCGGCCCGAGATCGTGCCCGCGGATCGCCTCGTCGCGCGCCACGGCGGTCATGTCGCCACCGAAGCGCTGATCGAGCGCGATCGCACACCTGCAGCAGTTCACCGGCGAGCGCGTGGGGTTCACGAAGAGCTTGGTGTCCGTGCGGAGGAGGCGCTCGAAGCGCTCCTGCTCGGGCGACTTCGGTGCGGCCTCGAAGGTCTTCGCGACGACCTGCGGGAGCTGGGCCGGCCCCTTCGTCTCGGACGCGTGGCCGCCACGCTGGCCGTAGTCGGACCTGTCCGGGAGATCGGGCGCAACCGGGCGCGCCGCGATGGCGGGTTCCTGCGCGGGGTCGATCCGGGCGGCGGGGCGCGCCGCGTCGAGCGAGATCGTCATGACACGACCTCAACACGCCCGATGTCCACGTGTCGCTTTCCGGGACGGTGTAAGCGAGGATGCCCGACGAGTTGACGAACACACGCTCGGTCACGACGCTCCCCCGACCATGACGGCCCGGATCGAAGCCACGCGGGTGGATCTGCCCGGGCTCCTGCAAGTCCTCGGCAAGAACCTCTACTCGACGCCCGCGGTGGCGATGCGCGAGCTCGTCCAGAACGCGCACGACTCCTGCGTGCGGCGCCGGATCGAGAGCGGCGCGCCCTTCGAGGCGACGATCACCGTCACGTCGTCCCCGGGTCGCGTCGAGATCGAGGACACCGGCGCCGGCCTCACCGACGAAGAGCTCGAGCGCGACCTCGCCACGATCGGTCGCGGTTACACGCGCACGCTCCGCGAGAAGGACGGCGACGCCGGCCTCATCGGGATGTTCGGGCTCGGCTTCCTCACCGCGTTCGTCGTGAGCCGCCGCGTCGACGTGTACACGACGAGCTACCAGACCCCCGACCAAGGCTGGCACTTCTCGAGCGCCAACGGGCAGAGCTACACGATCGCCCCGCACGAGAGGGCCACGGTCGGCACGAAGGTGGTCCTGCACCTCGCGCCGGACTTCACGGCGCTCGCCGAACCCGACGCCCTCGCCCACCTCGTCACGCGCTACTGCGCGTTGTTGCCGACGCCGGTCTTCCTCGACGCGGCGAAGACCCGGCGCGCGAACGTGCTCGCGCCGTGGTGGCGCCAAGACCCGCCGCCCGAGGGCGTGAAGAAGCGGAAGGCCGACCTCGCGTTCGCGCGGCACTTCGAGCACACGTTCGAGCCGATCTGCGCGTACGACGTGGTCGGCGATCACCACCGCGGCACGCTGTGGATCCAGGACGGCTCGACGTTCGCGACGAGCGACAACCGCAACATCTCCGTCTTCGTGCGCGGGATGCTCGTGAGCGACGACGCCCGGAAGCTCGTTCCGCCGTGGGCCGGGTTCGTCGGGGGCGTCATCGAGAGCGAGACCCTCGCGCCGACGGCGAGCCGCGAGGAGCTGTGCGAGGACGACGCGTTCGAGGCCGTCCAGGCGCTCGTCCGCGACACGCTCATCGCGGGGCTGCGCCGCACGGCGCGGCACGACCCGGCGAACTGGCGGCGGATCCTGCGCCGCCACAACGAGGCGCTGCTCGGCGCGGCGCTCTCCGACCCGCAGCTGTTCGACATCGTGGTCGACGATCTGACCGTGCCGACCTCCGCGGGGGATCTCACGATCGACACCATCGCGTCGCGCAGCGATCGGACGATCTACGTGTCGCTCGGCGAACGCGGCGCGCCGGAGGAGACGCTGTTCTCGGCGCTGCTCGTCCCGGTGGTCACGGGGACGCGCTTCGCGGCATTCCCGTTCGCGCGTCGCGTGGCCGCGCAGCGCG
>JAUHYN010000351.1 GCA_030426505.1 bacterium
CGGCGGCCGCACCGACTGCGGCCTCGCGAACGACACCTGGATCCTCGATCTCACCACCGATACGTGGACCCAGGTCACGGTCTCCCCGAACGGCATGACCTGCGTGCGGAACGGCAACCCGAATTGCGACGACGACAGCGCCCGCATGTGCGATTGATCGTCGTGTGAAGTTCGAGCTCGTCACCGAGCTGTCCCCGATGGGGGACCAGCCCGAAGCGATTCGCCAACTCACCGAGGGCCTCGAGCGGGGCGACAAACACCAGCTGCTCCTCGGCGCGACCGGCACCGGGAAGACGTTCACCATCGCGAACGTCGTCCAGGCCGTGCAGCGCCCGACGCTGGTGCTCGTCCACAACAAGACGCTCGCGGCGCAGCTCTACGGGGAGTTCAAAGAGCTCTTCCCGAACAACGCGGTCGAGTACTTCGTCAGCTACTACGACTACTACCAGCCGGAGGCGTACGTCCCGAGCACGGACACGTACATCGAGAAGGATTCGCTCATCAACGACGAGATCGATCGCATGCGCCACTCGGCCACGCGGTCGCTGCTCGAGCGCAACGACGTCCTCGTCGTCGCGTCCGTCAGCTGCATCTACGGCATCGGCGCGTCCGAAGTGTACGAGGGCATGACGCTCGACCTCTCGCCCGGTCAGGCGATCGAACGCGACGAGGTCCTCCGCCGCCTCGTCGAGCTGCAGTACGAGCGCAACGACATGGACTTCGCCCGCGGCATGTTCCGCGTGCGCGGCGACGTGGTCGAGGTGTTCCCGGTCTACGAGGACGAACACGCGCTGCGCTTCGAGTGGTTCGGCGACGAGATCGAGGCCATCCGCGAAGTCGATCCGCTCCGCGGCCGCGCCGTTCGCGACCTCGAGAAGATCCGCATGTTCCCCGCGAGCCACTACGTGACGCCGCCCGAGCGTCGCGCGCTGGCGATCAAGTCGATCGAGGAGGAGCTCCGCTTCCGCCTCAACGAGCTCGAGACCGAACGCAAGCTCGTCGAGGCCCAGCGCCTCGAACAACGCTCCCTCTACGACCTCGAGATGCTCGAGACCGTCGGCATGGTGAAGGGCATCGAGAACTACTCGCGCCACCTCTCGCTCCGCAAAGAGGGCGAGCCCCCGCCGACCCTCATCGACTACTTCCCGGAAGACTTCCTGATGGTGATCGACGAGAGCCACCAGACGGTCCCGCAGGTCGGCGCGATGTTCCGCGGCGACCGCGCGCGCAAGGACACCCTCGTGGAGTTCGGCTTCCGGCTCCCGTCGGCGCGCGACAATCGACCGCTCAAGTTCCCCGAGTTCGAGGAGAAGCTGAAGCACGTGGTCTACGTGTCGGCGACGCCCGCGGACTACGAGCTCGAGCGCACGGAGGGCGTCTTCGTCGAGCAGATCATTCGCCCCACGGGCCTCCTCGATCCCGAGATCGAAGTGCGCCCCGCGGGGCACCAGGTCGACGAGCTCCTCGAGGAGATCCGCGTCCGCGCGAAGAACAACGAGCGCGTGCTCGTCACTGTCCTCACGAAGCGCATGGCCGAGGACCTCACCGAGTACTACGCGGACCTCGGCGTGCGCGTGCAGTACCTCCACTCCGACGTCGACACGATGGAGCGCGCCGACATCCTGCGCGATCTCCGGCTCGGCCAGTTCGACGTCCTCGTGGGCATCAACCTGCTGCGCGAGGGTCTCGACCTCCCGGAGGTCTCGCTCGTCGCGATCCTCGACGCCGACAAGGAGGGCTTCCTCCGCGCGGAGCGCTCGCTCATCCAGACGATCGGCCGCGCCGCGCGCAACGTGAATGGGCGCGTGATCATGTTCGCGGACAAGATCACCGACTCGATGCGCGCGGCGATCGACGAGACGAACCGCCGCCGTGAGAAGCAGCAGGCGTACAACGAGGAGCACAACATCACGCCGCAGACCGTGAAGAAGCAGATCCGCGACCTGCGTCAGCTCGCGGGTTTCCGCACGGAGCTCACGGTGTTCGGCGAGGACGGCGCGATCGAGATCGACGGCCAGACCTACGACAAGGCCGAGCTCCCGAAGGTCGTGAAGGACCTCAAGAAGCAGATGATGGAGGCCGCGAAGGAGCTCGACTTCGAGGCCGCCGCGGAGCTGCGCGATCGCGTGCGCGCGATCGAGAACGCCGACCTCGGCATCGGCGCGCCGACCATCCTCGCGCCGAAGAAGAAGCAGCGCAGCTCGCGAGGGCGGGGCGGCGGCCGCCGCGGTCAGCGACCGTAATCTCTCGAGGACGACCGCAAAGATGGCCGTAGGCCATCGCGCAGCGAACCGTAGGTGAGCGAAGGTCACCAGGCGAGACTTGCTCTCGCCGTTAAGTGACCGGTATTGCGTCTACGCGATAACGTCCGTCACCCACTCCATGAACGCGCGCACGCGGCGCGACAGGTTCCGCCGCTGCGGGAACACGATCGAGATCGGCATCGGCTCCGCCGTCAGGCGGGGCAACACCTCGACCAGCGAGCCGTCCTCGAGGTGCGGCTCGATGCTCATCTTCGGCGTCTGGATGATCCCGAGCCCGGCGAGGCACGCGGCGACGAACGCCTCCGCGTTGTTGACCTGCATCCGACCCGGCACGTCGACCTCCACGTACTCGCCGTCCCGCTCGTACGCGAACCCCTCCGGGGCCTGACCGAGCGTCCCGACGTAATGCACCATCTGGTGCTTCTTCAGATCCTGCACGCGGCGCGGGCGCCCGAAGCGCTCGAGGTACGCGGGGCTCGCCACGTTCACGAGCGGCATCACGCCGATGCGCTTCGCGACGAGTCCGGAGTCCGGCAGCTCGCCTACGCGCACCACGCAGTCGTAGCCCTCGCGCACGAGGTCCACGATGCGGTCCGTGGCGCCCAGCTCCACCGTGATCTCGGGGTGACGCGCCAGGAACTCCGGTAGCCGCGGGATCACGCGGAAGCGGGCCATGCGGCTCGGCATGTCCACGCGGATTCGCCCCGCGAGCGGCTGGTCGGGCGCGGCGAAGGTTCGCTCCAGTTCGTCGAAGTCGAAGAGCAGATCCTTCACGCGCTCGTAGTACGCGGCGCCGTCCGGCGTAATGCGCACGCGGCGCGTGGTGCGGTGGAGGAGCTGAACGCCGAGCCGCTCCTCCAGCGATCGCACCGCGAGCGAGACGGACGCCTTCGGCATACCGAGGCTCTCGCTCGCCTGCGTGAAGGACATCAGTTCGGCCACGCGCGCGAACACCCGCATCTGGTCCAGATTGTCCAAGATTGAATAACAGTATGTCTCTGAAACGCCGGTTTGTTCAATCGGGCCCGGTCGCTAAGTTCGTCGTCGGAGGCAACGACACATGACCACGAACAACAAGATCGCAGTTATCACCGGAGCGAGCCGCGGGCTCGGGCGCAACGCGGCGCTGCACCTCGCGAAGCGCGGCGTCGGAATCGTCGGGACGTATCACTCGAATCGGGAGGCCGCCGAGACGATGAAGGCCGAAGTGGAGGCCGCGGGCGCGAAGGCGCTCGTGCTCCAGCTCGACGCGGGCAACGCCGCGTCCTTCTCGGACTTCGCGGGCCAGCTCCGCGCGGGGCTCGAGGCGACGTTCGGGCGGGACAGCTTCGACTTCCTCGTGAACAACGCGGGCCACGGGGTCCACGCTTCGTTCGCGGACACGACCGAGGCGGACTTCGACCGGCTGATGAACGTCCACGTGAAGGGGCCGTTCTTCCTCACGCAGAAGCTCCTCGGGCTCATGTCCGACGGGGGGCGCGTGCTCAACATCTCGTCCGGGCTCGCGCGCTTCGCGCTCCCGGGCTACGCGGCGTACGCCACGATGAAGGGCGCCGTGGAGGTGTTGTCGCGCTACCTCGCGAAGGAGCTGGGGCCGCGCGGGATCGCGGTCAACACGTTGGCGCCGGGCGCCATCGAGACGGACTTCGGTGGGGGCGCCGTCCGCGACAACGAGCAGCTCAACGCGTTCGTGGCGTCGCAGACGGCGATGGGTCGCGTGGGCCTCCCCGACGACATCGGGGGCGCCGTCGCCGCGCTCCTCTCGGACGACTCCGGGTGGATCACGGGACAGCGCATCGAGGCGTCGGGCGGCATGTTCCTCTGAGCGGGGCGGCGTCAGCTCGTGAGGGGGTCGGTGCGGTTTCGGTGCGTCGCGACGCCGACGATGATCTGCAGCGCGATCGCGCCGACCATCGCGCCGAAGAATGCCATCGCGTCGTAGGCGCCGATGGTCATCACGTTCGTCGGGATCATGGTGACGGCGAGGCCACCGAGGACACCGCCGATCGCACCAACGAGCGCCACGCGCCAACCCGGACCGCGCCAGAGGTTGAAGAACCTCTGCATCGCGCCCAGCATGAGGCCGATGAGCGCCCAGATGATCGGTTCGAACCATAGCGTGTTCATACCGTCCTGAGAGTGCATTGGCCGTGCCGGCCCGCCGGACGCGCCCGCCGCCGCCTCGCGCGCTTCGCGTCCGAGACGCGCCGACACAGGGGAGCGCTCCTGACACGGGCCGCGCGGATCTCGTCCGGGCCCATGGCGCGAAGGAAATTCGCGAGCATGTCCGAAAACGGCCAGACGCCTCGTGTCCCAGGGTGTACTCGAACCCCTGGATGATCGACGCCGACGCCTGTTACGCGGCCATGAAGGCGCGCGATCCCCGGTTCGACGGCCTGTTCTTCGTCGCGGTCTCCACCACCGGGATCTACTGCCGTCCGGTGTGTACGGCGCGCACGCCGGGCCGCGATCGGTGTCGCTTCTACCGCTCGTCCGCGCAGGCCGAGCAGGCGGGCTACCGCGCGTGTTTCCGCTGCCGGCCGGAGCTCGCGCCGGGCCACGCCCCGGTCGACGCCAGCGCGCGGCTCGTGGTCGAAGCGGTCGCTCGCATCGACGCTGGGTTCATGAACGAAAACCGGGTAGACGCGCTCGCCGGCCAGCTCGGCGTCACCGCGCGGCACCTCCGGCGCACGCTGGTCGACGCGCTCGGCGTCTCGCCCGTGGAGCTCGCGCAGACCCGACGTCTCGCTCTCGCGAAGCAGCTCCTCCAGGACACGTCGATGCCGCTCGCCGACGTCGCCTTCGCGAGCGGCTTCTCGAGCGTGCGGCGCTTCAACGCGGCCTTCGCGGAGCGGTTCTCGATGCCGCCGTCCGAGGTCCGGCGCCGCGCCCCGAGCGGCGACGACGAGACGCTCCGCCTCGACTACCGCGCGCCGCTCGCCTGGGACGCGCTCCTCGATTTCCTCCGCGCGCGCGCGATCCCGAACGTGGAGCGCGTGAGCGAAGACGCCTACGAGCGCGTCGTCGCGATCGGTGACGACGTGGGCCGGCTCCGCGTCACGCACGATCCCAAGCGCGCCGCGCTGCGTGTCCACGTGAGCACGGCGCTCACGAAGCACCTCATGTTCCTCGTCTCCCGCGTCCGCGCGCTGTTCGATCTCGACGCGCGGCCCGCCGCGATCGCGGAGCGCCTCGGCGCCCACGAAGTCCTCGCCGCCGCCGTCGCCGGACGCCCCGGGCTGCGCGTCCCTGGCGCCTTCGATCCGTTCGAGACGCTCGTCCGCACCGTGCTCGGCCAGCAGGTCACCGTCCGCGGCGCGACCACGCTCGCCGGTCGCCTCGTCGCGCGCTACGGCCGCCGCGTCGATCTCGACGAAGGCCTCGCGTACGCGTCCCCGACCCCCGAGCGCCTCGCGCGCGCCACGCACCTCGCGCGCACCGTCGGCCTCCCGAAGCGCCGCGCCGAGACGCTCCGCGCCGTGGCCCGCGCCGCGCTCGCGGGCGCGCTCGACACGACGGATCTCGACGCCTTCACGGAGTCATTGAGCGCGATCGACGGCGTCGGCCCCTGGACCACGAGCTACGCCGCGATGCGCGTCCTCCACCACCCGGACGCGTTCCCCGCCGGCGACCTGGTGATCGCGAAGGCGCTCGGCGCCAAGAACCGCAAAGAAGCGGAGGCGCGCGCCGAGGCCTGGCGGCCGTGGCGCGCGTACGCCGCGATGTACCTGTGGTCGACCGCGGCCACGGCAGGAGCGAAGAAGTGATGCACGAAGTCGTCATCGACACCCCGATCGGTCGCGTCCGCCTCGCCGCGAACGCCGACGCGCTCGTCCGCTTGGATCTCCCGAACCGCGTCGACGCGCCCCTCGCGCCGCACACCGACCACCCGGTGTTGAAGGAGACGATCGCGCAGCTCGAAGCCTACTTCGCCGGCGAGCTCCAGACGTTCGACGTCCCGATCGCGTTCGAGGGCACCGAGTTCCAGCGGCTCGCGTGGCACGCGCTCGTCGACATCCCGTACGCGACGACGCGCAGCTACGCCGAGCAGGCGAGGGCGATCGGCCGCCCCACCGCGGCGCGCGCCGTCGGCGCCGCGAACGGCAAGAACCCGATCGCGATCATCGTCCCGTGCCACCGCGTGATTGGCGGCAACGGGAGCCTCACCGGCTATGGCGGCGGCGTCGAGACGAAGCGATGGCTCCTCGACCACGAAGCGCGGCACGCCGGCCTGCGCCTGCCGCTCTGAGGCCGCGGTCCGCCCACGCCGGAAAAAAATCGGAAGGGTCCCCCCGTGAGCGGCCACGACCGATCGAACGCCCCCGGGCGTCCCTCGAAAGGAAGTTCGATCGTGTCGAAACCGAGCCCCCACACGACCCTCGCCATCTTCTCCACCCTCGCCGCGCTCGCCTGTCAGGACTCCGCCGGCATCACCGCGCGGCAACCGAAGATCGAGATCGCGCCGAACCCGATCGTGTTCGACACCGTCCCGCTCGGGGCGCGCGCCGAGCGCACCGTCACCGTGACGAACGCCGGCGACTTCGCGCTCGATCTCGGCGCGATCGAGTGGGCCGCGAACGCGTCCGGCGACTTCACGCTCGTCGACGTGGAGGCGCTCCCCGACGTCATCGAGCCGAAGGCCACCGCGTCATTCGTCGTGGCCCTCACGCCGTCGTCGCTCGACGCCGTCACCGCCACGCTCCGCGTGAAGAGCGACGATCCCGAGCGCCCCGAGGTCCACGTCGAGGTGCGCGGCGACCGCCGCCAAGGCCCCGTCCTCGTGACGTGCATCGACAGCGAAGACATCCCGCTCGCCACGCATTGCCCCGAGCCGTCCGCGCTCGCGTTCGGCGACGTGAACGTCGGCGAGGCGTTCACCGCGAAGGTCCACCTGCGCAGCGAAGGCACGGACCCCGTCGAGGTCAGCGCGCTCGCGCTCGGCGACGACACGGACGGCGCCTTCACCATCCAGACCGCGTCGACCGCCTTCACGCTCGCCGTCGGCGCGCAGCACACGGTCGTCGTCCGCTACGCGCCCACGCAACAGCTCCCGGCCGCGGGGCGCCTCGTCGTCACTTCCGACGATCCGCAGCGCGCCACCTCGACCACGGAGCTGAGCGGCACCGGGAGCGAGGCGTGGCTCTGTCTCGATCCCAAGACCGTCGAGTTCGGGAGCGTGGGCGTCGGTCAGACCCGCGAAGCGACGATCGAGATCTCCAACTGCGGCTCCGGCGGCGAGACCGTCGAGCTGTCGAAGCTCGAGATCGTCGGCGACGCCGGACCCTTCACCGTCGTGAACCCGCTCGACGCGCCCGTGCAGCTCCCCGCCGTCGAGGGCATCGCGTTCACCGCGAAGATCCGCTACGCCCCCACGATCGAGGGCGAGGCCACGGGCCGCTTCCGCGTGGTCTCGGACCGCGGGAGCGCCACCGCGCCGCTCACCGCGAACTCCGCGGGCTGCGCGATCCAGGCGTTCCCGGAGCAACTCACCGTCGACATCGAAGCCGATCAGGTTCCGACGGACGCGTGTCTGCACGTTGCCCATGGTGTCGGCGAGCCGGATCACCTGCATCGCG
>JAUHYN010000352.1 GCA_030426505.1 bacterium
GCGGCTGCAACTTCACGGCGATGAGATGGCCATCGACGTCGACAATCGACGCACCCGACGAATCGACACCTTCCAGATCGGCGCCCCGACGCGCCGCGCCCCGAGCACCGGCGACCGCCCCACCGAGGTCGCGACCGGTGGCGCCGATACCCGCGCCGATTTCACCGAGCGCCAGGGCGCGACGGTCGCCGAGCAGATCCGCCCCGAGCTCGACGAGGACGCCGCACGCCGACGGCCCAGTCGGCACGCGGGGGTCGACCTCGACCTGCGCATCGGCGCCGGTCAGCGAGGCACCGCGGTCGGCACCGAGATCGACGGCGTCACGTACCAGCCGGGCATCGATGCGATCCAAGTCCGGGAGAACGAGACGCAGCGCGACACGACCGTTCGCCTGCTCTCTGCGATCGACATGGAGGTGTGGGGCGACGATCCGATCCGCTTCCAGATCGGTGACGACGTGTACACCGCCGCCGAGCTGCTCCACGAGACCTCCGAGAACCCGGCTCGGTTCGAGGACTTCCTCGTGGCCAACGGGATCTCGCGCGAGGAATTCAACGAGCTCCTCGACGATGTCGCGGCGAGCGCGCCTCCGCCCGGCCACGTCTACGACCTGCGCGAAGGCAGCGAGCTCGCCGAGGCGTATCGGATCGGCGGAGAGGGCGGCGAGATCGTCGACGCGCACCTCGACGCGGGTCGCACGGAAGCGCGCGCGGCCGAGAACGAGGGGCTCACCGAGCGTGTCGACATCAGCAACGAGGACGTCGAGGGGCCGGACGTCTGCCAGATGATCGCGGACTTCTTCGAGGAGCTCTTCGCGTGGATCGGTCGGCTGTTCGGCGCGACCTGGAACCCGGACACCGTCACCTTCGACGGGCACGTGGACGACGAGCACTTCCGCGACGTAGGCCGCCAGATGATCGCGTCACCCGAGGGGATCGCGGTGTCTGCGATGCTGTCGCTGCCCGGCGGCGAGGCGGCGATTCGGCAGGCGCTCCTCGCGCAGAAGCCCGAGGAGGCGACCCAGCTGCAGTGGATGCGCGTGGTCGACGACGTGGTCGAGGGCATGCACGGCGCGATCGGCACGCAGCAGGCGAGCGGCGCTCTCCCTGCGGATCTCACCGCGGACCAGCAGGAGCAGATCCTCGTCTACATGCGCGCGAACGAGTTTAGCGCGGACGCGCGGGCCGAGATCGACACGGTGCTCGCGCAGCCGGAGCAGGTCCGCGACCGCGCGCTGGCGCTGCTCGTCGAGTTGCCGGACGCGGAGCGCGCAAACCTCCTGACGTTGCTCACGCCGCCGGACGACGCCGCTCCCGACGCTCCTTTCGCGCTGGTGTCCGCGTACCACGACGCGCCGCCCGAGGCGCAGCTCGCGATCTTCGAGACGATGCGGCGCGCGGGCTTCACGTACGCGGTCGACACGGCGTCGGCGCGAGACCTGGCGTCGGCCGTCGAGATGCGCGGGGCGATCGACCCGGCGTTCGAGCAGCGCTACCTCGATCTGTTGCCCCGCCTCGGGATGAGCCGCGCGTTCGTCGCGACCCACGAACGGGGGATCCTCGCTGCGATCGGCGACGAGGATCCGGCGCGCGCGGAGGCGGTGCTCGCGCAGATCGAGAACCACGTCCACAGCTCGGCGGACCTGAATCAGATCCTGCTCGGGAGCACCTTCGATCTTCGTCTGACGGACTCGGAGGTCGACGTTCGTTCGGCGTTCGAGCGCGCGAACATCACGCTCGAGTACGAGGGCACGGAGATCGACGTGGCGCGCTATCTCGACCCGGCGGAGGACGTGTACCGGCGCGAGGTGCTGACGATGCTCAGCGAGCGCGAGAACCCCGGCGGCCCGCACCTCGCCGAGGTTCAGCTGCGGCTCGACGCGATGCTCCAGAGCGTCGCGGCATCGGTGAACCACGTGACGTTCGCGAACGCGACGATCGACGTGTCGCCGGACAGTCGCCTCCACGATCTGTTCGGGCTCGGCGGCCAGGACGTGCCGCCGCCCGACGTGCAGCTGTCGCGGCTGTACGTGATCGAGAACGCGCCGCTCGCGGACCTGACCGTGCGAGTCGACGGCGGTGAGATCACCGCGATGGAGCTGGCGGACGTGCTCGACCAGGACGATCCGCAGGCCGCGTTCGCGGCGGCGTACCCGGGTCTTGACTACGAGGAGACGGTGACGACGTTCGCCCGGTTCATCGCCGCCGCGGATCAGGGGGCCCTCCCCGGCCAGGTCGACTGGTGGGATCCCGCCACCGTCGACTTCGACCACGACGTCGGCGACGTGGAGCCGGAGCTGGTCACGCGCTTCGGCACGCGAGCGACCGTGACGCCGCAGGATCCCGCGGTGCTGATCACGGACGCGCACCTCGGCTCCGTCGCGGGCAACAACCGGTTCCAGTTCGGGATCTTCAACGTGCAGGACGGGTCGTACGCGTCACAGTGGGCACACGATCGCGCACGGGCGTCCTTCGATGCGTCCGGCGGCGTGCAGGACCCCGCGCACGCGATCCTCGCGCTGTTCGATCTCGACATGTACGGCGCCGACCACGACGACGCGCGCGAGGACGGCATCGCCCACGGGCAGCCGGACGACTTCCTCGTGCATCCGACGACGGGCATGCCGGCGACCGGAGAGGACTTTGCGCTCGTGACGATCGTCGGGCGCGACATGGGCGAGGCAGGCCAGCACGACGCGGACCGCGTCGAGGAGATGTTCCGGGATTTCGGCGGCGTGCCGGACGAGCAGATCGAGCGCCACACGGATCTCACCGCCCAGCAGATGTACGACGCGATCGAAGCGGAGATCCTGGAGGGGTCGCCGAACGTCGTCGTGTATCTGTCGGGACACAACACGTCGAGCCGCTCGACCGGCGAGCCGCTCGGGTTCTCGGCGGATCACGGGCCGCTGGACTTCGAAGCGATCATGGCCCTCAACCGGATCGCGGAGGAGCGCGGCGTGAACCTCCTCTGGTTCACGGACGCATGTCGCTCCGGTGAGTACGTGCAGGCGACACGACAGGCCGACATCACGGCCGCCGCGAATGCGGGGACGTTGCCGGAGGAGGTCGAGCTCCTCGCGGGGCTGCGCTACGCGCTGGCGCAGCGCCACGTCGCGCTGACGACGATCGCGCGGCGCGCGGGCGTCGAGGGCGCGGGGTGCGACGACGGGCGGTGTGTCGTGGAGGGCGCGACGCTCGACGTCGAGGCGCTCGCCGCGCTCGGCTCCGCCGCGCTCCGCGCGGGACCCGGGAGCGACGAGATGCGCGCGCTCGAGGCGGAGCGCGACCGCGTCGTCGCCGACCCGACCGTGCCGCAGGAGGACCGGGATCTGATCACGTCGTATGTCGACGGGATCGACAACACGATGGCGTACCGCGACGCCCTCGCGGGAGTCCCGGATCTCGATCCGGACCTGCTCACCCACGGGATGATCACCGGCGACGAGACCTGGGCACCAGGCGAGACGTTCTCGTCGTTCGTGCTCGGGCGCGTGGCGGATCTGATCGGCGCGGAGCTCAGGGAGCGCTTGTAGGCGACAACAGGGCCGTCGGCTGTTAGACCGGCCGCATGGCGAACGAAGACACGCTCAAGGTCGCGGTGGCCCAGATGGGGCCCGTGCTCGGCGACCTCGAAGCCAACCTCGACAAGCACCTCGAGTACATCGAGCAGGCGCGGGCGCAGGGCGTGGAGCTGCTCGTGTTCCCGGAGCTGTCGTTGTCGGGCTACGACGTGCGCGACAAGGCGATCGATCTCGCGATCTACGTCCACGATCCGCTGAACGATCCGATCCTGGGGAAGCTCGCGAAGGCGGCCGGTGACATGTACGTGGTCGCGGGCTTCGTCGAGGAGGGCTTCGGCGCGCAGATCTTCAACTCGGCGGCGGTGTTCCATCGGGGCGAGCAGGTGTTCGTGCATCGCAAGCTCAACCTCGCGAACTACGGCGACATGCAGGAGGCGAAGTTCTTCGCGGCCGGGCGCTACATCGAGCCCTTCTCACTCCCGAAGTTCTTCACGGGATCGATCCTCCTCTGCAGCGACAGCTGGAACCCGGCGCTCGTCCACATCGCGGCGCTGCACGGCGCGACGATGTTGATCGTCCCGACGAACTCCTCGCTCGACGCGGAGAGCGGTGACGTCTCCAAGCCCGAGCGCTGGGACACCGTGCTGCAGTTCTACGCGTCGCTCTACGGGCTCGCGGTCGTGTTCTGTAACCGCGTCGGCCGCGAAGGCATCCACACGTTCTGGGGCGGCTCTCGGATCTTGGATCCGCACGGCGTGCAGGTCGCGCGCGCGGCGAACGAGGGCGAAGCGCTCCTCGTCGCGGACATCCACCAGCGCGACGTCCGCGAGGCGCGCTTTCGACTCCCCACGGTGCGCGACAGCAACCTGTCGCTCATCCACCGCGAGATCAATCGCCTCG
Source organism: bacterium (assembly GCA_030426505.1). Taxonomy (GTDB): domain Bacteria; phylum Myxococcota; class Kuafuiibacteriia; order Kuafuiibacteriales; family Kuafuiibacteriaceae; genus JAUHYN01. Next base: position 4,424 of record JAUHYN010000352.1, read on the forward strand.
AGACGCGCGTCGGCGTGCCGAAGGTCGTGCGAAAGACCTGAGCTTCGCCGCGACTCGGCGGTCGCAGGACTGCCGCGCGCGGCGGCGCCTCTGGAATGATGCAGGGCAACACCGGTGAGCGCGAGTGTAATAATGTCGAGCGCTTGTCCGCCTTGCGGCGCAGCACTGCTCTCCTTTTGACTGGAGGACATGCGTCGAACCACTCGCCTGCTCACCTCCCTCCTCGTGCTCGCTGCGGCTGGGGGGTGCCGCGACGACGGGGTGGAGATCGGGCGCACGGCGTCGGCGGTGGGGCCCGGTCAGTCGTCGTGGCAGGGGCAGACGATCGCGGGCATGAGCGTGCGGTTGTACGTGCCGGCGAGCTCCGGGCCGCGCGGGTTGATGGTGGTGCTGCACGGCTGCGCGCAGCAGAACTCGGCGATAGGTGACTCGGGGAACTGGGGCGACACGGCCGATCGTTTCGGGTGGGTCGTGGCCGCGCCGAACGCGCCGGGGGGCGGTGTGCTGGCCGGTTGTTGGGACTACTACGGCACGAACCAGTCGCGGACGAACAAGTTCAACGACGACGTGCTCGCGCTCGTGCCTTCGCTGTTGAACAACTCATCGCTCGCGATCGATCCGAACCGCGTCTACGTGAGTGGGCTGTCGTCGGGCGCGAGTCAGGCGATGGTGCTCGGGTGTCTCGCGCCGGATGTCTTCGCGGGCGTGGGGATCAATGCGGGGCCGACGGTGGGGACGACGTCGGGGCAGATCTCATCGGTCGCGACGAACGTCGCGTCGGCGTCGGCGCTGTGTCGTTCGTGGGCGGGGTCGAATGCGTCGCACTTCACGACGCAACTCACGTCGATCGTCCACGGCAACAATGACTTCACGGTGGCCACGGGCTACAACCGCCTCAACGCCGACGTGATGGCCGACGTCTACGACGTCCCCGGGCCGACGTCGTTTTCGACATCGAACCTGGTCGGCGCGAACCCCGCGGGGTCGGGGCTCCGGTGGAGTGACGGCGACGGCCAGCGCATCCGCCTCATGACGAACACCGGCCTCGGCCACAACTGGCCCTCGGGCGCGGGCGGCTCGCAGAGCGCCGCGTTCGTGAACCCGAACAGCGTCGACTATCCGGAGGAGCTCGCGTCGTTCTTCGAGACGGAGAACCGACGCGTGTCGGCCCCGGTCGACGCGGGCGTCCCCTCGGACGCGGGCGCGCCGGTCGACGCGGGCGCACCGGTGGACGCGGGCACTCCGGTGGACGCGGGCACTCCGGACTCGGGCGCCCCGCAGGGCGTGACGGCGACGCTCACTCAGCACATCCAGGCCGGTCGCCTCACGTGGGCGCAGTTCGGCACGTACTACCTCGAGTACGGCACGGCGCCCTTTACGCTGTACCCGCAGCCCGACGGCACCTGGTCCGACGAGCCGCCCGGCGGCGCGCCGCCGGATTCGGGGGTAACGGCGGACTCGGGTGTGGTGCCGGACTCGGGCGTGGTGCCGGATTCGGGTGTGGTGCCGGACTCGGGTGTGGTGCCGGACTCGGGCGCGTCGTCGTGTACGGCGTACACGTCGAACAACTACCAGCACGTGCAGGCCGGGCGCGCCACGGTGTGTAACTACGGCTACGTGTGCGCGGTGGGCTCGGGCGACCAGCTCGGCCTGTACAACGTGTACTTCACGTCGACGGTGCGCCAGACGGCGCCGGGGTACTTCGAGGCGGGGACGTGTCCTTAGAGGGTGCAGGCCTTGCGCGCGTTCGGCGGGGCCTGTTCCTCGGATCAGCGCGCGGAGGCGGGGCAAACTGATACACTGATGAGCGTCGCCGCTCGGCCGGGCGCAGAGGGAGACCTGACTTGCATTGGTTCCTCGTTCGCCTCCACATCCGACTCGGTGCAGACGCGTTCGAGTCGACCGGATTTCGTGGAGCATTTACGTCCCGGTCGATCATGGCACTCGGAGAGTCAGCGGCGATCGCAGATGTCGTTGCGATGGCCTGTGCGGAGCTGCGAGACAGCGGCGTGGTCGTCAGCGCGGCTTCGGACGTCGACGTCGAACATGTCGAACCACTCCCGGGTGAGGGCTATGCCACGCGCGGTGGGTTCTCGTTCTACGAGGAAGACGATTAGCGCGGGTGATTTGCTTGGGAGGTGCTGATGACAATCCGCGAAGCGTGTAGGGGGCGCCGCTGCACTGATTACCACGCGGACCGACGGGGCGGGCGTGACAACGTTCAGCTACCACGCCTACGATGGCAGTACTCTAGGCGCGGGTCAGAAGTCTCTGGAGAACGGTCCCTTGACGGACGACACGCTGAAACACACGTACGACGAGCTTGGGCGCCTGGAGAGGCTGGAGATCGTGGACGACGCGACGACATCCTCGGCGAGTTGGTATGAGGCGTACGGCTACGATGCGCGCGGGCGCATCGTGGAGGTCGACAACAACCTGGGCACGTTCACGTCGACCTATGCTGGGGAGTCGAATCGGGTGACCGCTACGGACTATCCGAACGGAATGCGCGTCGAGTACGACTACTTCGACGCGAACGGAGACTTCCTGCTGAAGCAGATCAAGAACCTGTCGTCGACACCGTCGGTGATTTCGCAGTTCGACTACACGTACAACCAGGATCGGACGATCGACACGTGGGAGATCTACCAGAGCTCGACGGGCACGACGACGTGGACGTTCGGCTACGACGCGGCTCAGCAACTGACGGACGCCGTGCGCCGGGACCCGAGCCTGAATATCGTCGAGGAGGAGCACTACGGCTACGACGCAGCGGCGAACCGCATCTGGGTGACGACGGCAACGACAGCCCGGACGTACACGGTGAACGCGCTGAACCAGCTGGTTGCGGAGCGCGGGTTCGGGAAGACACTCTTCGCGGGCACGGTGGACGAACCCGCGACGGTTACGGTGAACGGCGTCGCGGCGGTGGTGCGCTCGACGGCGGGGGCGGCGCCGTACCGGTTCGAAGCGGTGGTGGACCTGCCGGAGGGCACGAGCGAGGTGGTGGTCGAGGCGACGGACGGGAGCTCGAACGTTTCGACGCAGACGTACGAGGTGACGCGGACGGGGACGACGACGTTGTATGAGTACGACCTGAACGGAAATTTGGTGGCCGAGCGGGATTGCTCTGGTGTGGTCAAGCATCAGTACTCTTGGAATCAAGCTGATCTTATTGCGGGAATTAATGACGCAAACCACACTATCGACTTCGAGTATGACGGCCACGGTCGCCGACGCGTCGTAGTTGTTCGTGAGGACGATCAACTCGTTGAGAGCGCTCAGGTGATTCTGTGCCGTCAGAACCAGTGCGAAGCACGGATAGCTAGTACGGATGGAGACCGCGTCCAGAGGTCGTTTCTGCACGGAAATGTTACTGAGTCCATCGCATCGTATGAAACCAGAGACCA
>JAUHYN010000353.1 GCA_030426505.1 bacterium
GCCGTGGCGCTCGCCGCGATCCCCGCCACCGCGCTCGGCCTCTTCACGCTCGCGCGCCTCGATCCGCGCGCGCCCCTCTCCGATCGCTGGGCCCACTTCGAGGTCGGCGCCTGGTCCCTGAACCGCCTCGCGAGCGACCTCCTCCAACGCGGCGACGACCGCCACGCGTGGACCATGCTCGGCGCCGCGCTGTGGTGGATCGCGGCGGTCTTCGTCGGCTGGCGACAACGCCGCACCTCGTGGCGTGCGCCCGGGACGGTCGCGCTCGTCCTCTACGCCGGACTCGCCGCCGCCCTCTACGCGTTCGGGCCGATGACGCTCGAGCGGCCCGTCGAAGTGTGGATGCTCGCGCCGCGCTTCGCCGCGATCACCGCGCTGTTCCTGTTCCTCGCGCCGACCGTCGAGCTCCGCGGGCGCGCGGGCGCGTTCGTCTCGCTCGCGCTCGTGCTCGTCGTCGCGAACGCCGCGCTCAACCGCGCGATGATCGCGAAGTTCGATCGCATCGGGCAGCGCTACGATCCGGTCCGCCGCCACATCCCGCGCGGCGCGACATACCTCGCCCTCACCCTCGTCCCGCCCGGCGACCTCGCCACCTACCACCCCGCAGCGCAGTCGCTCTTCTTCCACCACCTCGCCGACGGCGCCGCGTACACCGCGTACCTGTTCGACCACCCGCTCCACCCCGTCCGCCCGAAGCACCCCCGGCCCCCCGCGCCGCACTGGCGCGACGTGGGCAGCTACGACCCGAACCTGCACGGCGTCGCCTACGACTACCTCGTCCTCCGCGGCGACCTGCTCGTGACGCGCACGCGCGACGCCGGGACCCACACCCTCGTCGCCGAGGAGAACGGCTGGTTCGTCTTCCGCACGAAGCGGTGAACGCTTCAGCGCAACAGCTCGAACGCGAGGAGCAGCGCCGACCCGAGCACCGCCGCGATCCCCAACACCAGCAACACGTTCCGGAGCCCGTCCGACGGGCGCGCGCGTCGGGGCCGCTCGCCCGGGCCCGTCGGGGCGAGCCTCACCGTCGCGCCGGCGGCGTCCAAGGTGACCGGCAGCGTGTCGAGCAAGCCCTCCGCCTCCGCGCTCGACGGGCCGCCGCGCGGCACCGTCGCGCGGAGCACCTCGGCGTCGGCGCCGCGCGGCGCCGCGCCCCCGATCGGCGGCAGCGTCCCGCGCGGCGCCGTCGTCGCCACGGCGTCGCCGAACAGCGGGAGCTCCTCGCCGATCGGCGGCAGCGCCCCGCGCGGCGCGGTCGTCGCCACGGCGTCACCGAACAGCGGGAGCTCGTCGTCGCTGGGCGCGTCCGTTCCGTGCCGGAGGGCTCCGACCTGACCGGCCCGCGAGGGCGCTTCGTCTTCGATGCGCGGCTCACCTCGGGTGTCACCCAGGACCGGGGACGGGCTCGGCGCCTCCGCCGCGCGCAGGTCTGGGTCGGCGACCGAGCGAGGGGACGCGCCGGCCGCGCGCAACGCGGTCGTGGCGACGGCGCCGTCGAACATCGGCGGGTCGGCGGGGCTCGATTCGTCCTCCTGCGACGGGAGCGGCGTGGCGGGCGTCCACTCGTCCTGCGAAGGGTGGAGGAGCGAGGCGGCGTCCAGCGGTGGGTCGGTCGTCGCGCTCCCCGGGCGCGGCGCGCCCGCGATGGGGAGCGTCGTGAGGAGATCGTCGCCGACGTCGGCGGGTGTGTCGGGTTCGAGCGGGACCATCCGCCCTGGGCGCACGAGGCCCGCCGTCCGATCGATCGACTTCAGGACATTCTCGAGCGCGTCCGCCGCCGCCGCGGCGCTGGGCGGTCGGTCCGCCGGGTCGTACGCGAGCAGCTGCATCACGAGCCCTTCGAGCGCGGGCACCCAGGTCATCTCGGGCCGCGTCTCGGAGAGCGGGCGCGCGGTCTTGGTGAGGGTCGCGACGAGCAGCGCGCCCGCGTCGACGCCGTCGTACGGGAACCGCAGCGCGAGCATCACGTAGCCGAGCACGCCGAGCGCGAACAGATCCGCGCTCGGACCGACGACGCCGCCGCGACACTGCTCCGGCGCCATGTACCCGGGCGTCCCGAAGATCTGCATGGGCGCCGTGATGCGCGCGTGGTCGACGAGCTTCGCGATGCCGAAGTCGAGCACCTTCACGACCTCCTGCGCGCCGACGCGCTCGAGGAAGATGTTCGCGAGCTTGAGGTCGCGGTGGACGATGCCATGGGCGTGCGCCTCCTCGAGCGAGCGCGCGATGGGGATCAGCGTCTTCACCGTCGCGAGCTGCGAGAGCGCGCCGCGCTCGACGCGCTCCATCAGCGTCTCCCCGACCAGGAACTCCGTGACGACGTAGAGGCGCCCGTCGGTCGTGCGCCCCGTGTCGAACATCCGGATCGTGTTCGGGTGGCGCAGCGTGCCGATGATGGCGGCCTCGTTCTCGAACCGCTGCACCGCGTTGTGCGAAGCCTGCGCCGACGGCAGCAGCACCTTCACCGCGACGTCCCGGCCCTTCGCCGTGAGTTGCCGCGCGCGGTACACGACGCCGATGCCGCCGCGGCCGACCTCCTCGACGATCTCGTAGCGCCCGTCGAGCGTCTGCCCGATCACTTCACTCCATACCTACCACCGAGGCGCCGCGGGCCGAACTCGTGCCCCCAATCATTACCGGCGACGAGAACGCGCGCGGCGCGCCGAGATTCGGTATCGTCACCTCGCGTCATGGCGCCCGTCCCGCTCTCCAACGGCCTACGCATCGGCCCCTTCACGCTCCGCGAGCGCGTCGCGCTCGGGGGGATGGCGGAGATCTGGTCCGCGACGGAGCACACCGTCGGCGGCGACCGCACCGTCGCGCTCAAGGTGCTGCTGCCGTTCTTCTACGCCGAGTCCACGTTCCGCTCGATGTTCCAGGACGAGGTCAACATCGCGCGCCGCCTCGTCCACCCGAACATCCTCCAGGTCTACGCCGGGCACGACCTCGGCGGGCACCTCATCCAATCGATGGAGCTCGTGGACGGAACGGATCTCCGCCGCCTCCTCATGCGCCTCGCGCGCGTCGGCCAGTGGTTCCCGGTGCCGCTCGCGCTCGCCATCGCGCGCGAGTCGGCGCGCGCGCTCGCGTACGTCCACGAGCGCACGAACGACGCCGGCGAGCCGATGCACATCGTCCACCGCGACATCTCACCGCACAACCTGATGGTCACGCGCAGCGGCGCAGTGAAGGTCCTCGACTTCGGCATCGCCCACGCCGCGGAGCGCCTCACCCGCACGCGCACCGGCGTCATCAAGGGCAAGCTCGGCTACATGGCGCCGGAGCAAGCGCTCGCCGAAGCGATCACCCCGCGCGTCGACGTCTTCGCGCTCGGCGTGGTGCTCTGGGAGATGCTCGCGATGCAGCGCCTCTTCAAGGCGCCGAGCGAAGCGGAGACGCTCGAGCTCGTCATCCAGGCCGACGTCCCGCCGATCGGGACGGTGAACGACGTCGTCCCCGAGGAGATCCGAACCCTCCTCGCCCGAATGCTCGCCCGCGATCCGGCGGAGCGCCCGCAGAGCATGGGCGCGATCGACGCGGCGCTCACCGGCGTCCTCCAGCTCCACTACGACGGCCAGCACGGCGCGTCCGACCTCGCCGACTGGATCGCGCAGCACCTCGCGGTCCCGACCCGCAAGCCGGGCGGAACGGCGCGCATCGCGGTGGAGGAAGCGGCCGACGACGCCACGTACGTCGACGGCACGCAGGCGACGACGACCGGGAGTGACGTGGGTGAGGTGGTGGACCGAACCATCCCGACGGAGGTCCCGGACAAGGAGGATTGAGGAGTTCGCCAAGCGCCGAAGCGCTCGCACCGAGGCGGCCCGACTAGCGGCTGAAGACTGAAAGCTGAAGTCTATCGAGCGTTGATGCCGGCGGCGCCCTCGAGGACGCGGCCCGCCGCGCCCTGCGCGATGCGGTAGATCTCGGCGCGGACTTCCTTCGACGCGGCGCCGTTGCCGACGGTCGACACGGACTGCACCTCATAGAACACGGCGGTCGCCTGGTCGACGCTCGTGTCGAGCGTGGGCCCGAGCCGGAGCAACCGGATGTTCGAGGTGTAGCTCTCCTGGAAGTTCACGTTGCCCGGGTTGCGGACGAAGGAGCTGTTCGTCTCGTCCATCGCGGAAGCGATGCCAGCCGGGTCCCGGCGCGGAACGCCGCCCTGATCGCTCGCGTACACCCAGGTCGGGTTCAGAGGATCGATCGGCATGTTGGAGGGCGTGAGCGCCGTGTCCGCCATCGTCTCCATGGCGCCACCGACCGCGAGCGTGCGCGCCTTGTGGGAGCGCCGGTGCTCGCCAGCGATCAAGAGGTCGACGTTGACCATGTCGAGAAGCGTCCCGCCCGCGACGGCCAAGAGCGCCACCACGAGGACGACGATGAACAGCGCGAAGCCGCGCGCGTCCGGATTGGGGGTGCGTCGTTTCTTCATCGGGGACTCCTATCGCGCCAGCGCCATGCGTCCGGAGTTGGTGATCTCCACGGTCGTCCGGTAGACGCGGCGGTCGCCGTGGTCGACGGTGCCGCAGGTGGGCACGCACTCGTTGCTGAGCTGGAGGATCGACGCCTGGCGCGGCTTCACATCCGCGCGACGGCTCCGAATCACCAGCTCGATGTCCGCGCGGAGGCGCTGCTGGCTCGGGATCGGGCCGTCGCCGACGTAGCGCCACACCGGCGGGACCGCGGCGGTGTTCCAGGCCCACACACGAATCGCGAGGAACTCGGTGTACTCGGACACGGCGCCCGCGCAGGTCGCGATGTTCGGGCCCGGGCCGACGCAGTTCGCGGAGTCGAACACGGCGCGGTTGAGCGTGCCGCTGTTGGTCTGCGCATTCGGCGCGATGAACCACACGACGGTCTTGAGGCCGCCCTGGATCTCACCGCCACGGTACGACGCGCCGTAGGCCTGGTCGTACGCAGTGAAGGTGAGGTCCGCGTCGTTGATGATGTTGAACTGCTGACAGCCGTTGGCGCACGCCGCCGGGTTCACGCCGCACGAGCCCGCACCCCCGAGGGCGGTGATGATCGCCGACCGGGCCTGGATGCCGTCCTGGTGACGGAGCACGACGAGCTCGCCGTCGGTGAAGGCGGTCTGGACGCCGAGCGCGGGGTCGTCGAGGCAGTGCTCCGGCGAGCCGCCCTCGAAGTTCACGATGGTGGCGTACGAGCCGTTGGCCATCCGGATCCCGAACGCCTGGGTGGTGATGGGGTAGTTCGCGAGCTGCGTGCTGCCGTGGCCGACGCCCGCGAACTGGAACTGCGTCCCCGAGACCGGCGAGGTGCCGGCGCCATTGGGCTGCTGGAAGGTCTGCGCCGTCCCGCCGAAATTGCTCTGGTTGAACTGCACGCCGCGGATCGTGAAGGGGCCGCGCACGAGGCCGCGGAAACAAGTGGAGCCGCCGGGGCACGGGCTCGCGACGTTGAGCTCGGTCTGGTTGCCGTTGGCGATCCCGTAGCCGACGCCGGCGCCGGCCTGTGCGACGTCTTCCGCGATGAGGTCGAGGGACGCGCGGCCCGCCTGTACGAGCTCGACGCGCTCGCGCGACACGCCCATCAGCTTGGTCTCGTGGGCAGCGAAGGCGAACGCGGCGGCGGTCAACACCGTGGCGATGGCGGTGCCGACGATCAGCTCGATCAGCGTGAAACCGGCGTTCACGGGGGCGATCTTCATGGCGTGTACGCTCCTCATAGGCCGGGCACCGAGAGTCGATCCGTCACGACCTGGCGGGCGTGTCCGGAGTTCGGGTCGTTCCAACAGACGATGACGGCCACGCGGAACCCACCCCCCGCGGGGTTCGCGCCCTCCATCAACCGGACGCGGAACCGGCCCGGGAGCGGGGGCCCGCCGCCCGCGGGCGCGGGGTTGCCGTTTACGTCGTAGTCGAAGACGCAGCCCAGCGGGTCGCACGTCTCGACCGAATTACAGACGCCGCCGGGCGCCATGGCGTAGACCATCGGGCACGTGTCGAGGGCCGCGATCGGGGCGGCCTGACCAGGGCAGCCGAGCGGGGTGTCGACGGCGCGGATGCTGAAGTGATCGGCGATCTGGCGGCCGATCTCGGACGCGTCACCGATCCGGGTGGAGGCGACGGTGCCGCGCATCGAGGACTGGTGGAGCCTCACGAGCGCGGTGAGCGCGACGCCGAGGACTCCGGCCGCGATGAGGGCTTCGACCAGAGAGAAGCCAGCCATTCGCCGGCGCGTTCGCTTTGAGACACCCATCCGCTGATCGCTCCTTGCAGGCCACGGACCAGCGCGGATCCGCGGCGTTCGAGACTGCGAGTGTGCAAGGATCGTCGGAGGTCCGCAAGGTTTGGACCCTGTTCGGGATCCGCCCCTCTGGACCAGGCGGGAGTGGTCTCGATGCGCGCGCGTCCACGGGTGGGACGTAGGCGCCCACGTGCGATTCGGTCAGGGCGGGCCGACGGGGCGCGTCAGGAGCGACGACGCGATCCCGACGGTCGCCCCCGCCGCGACACCGACGATCAGATCGAGCCACGGACTCCGGCGCGGATCTTCGAACAGGAACGCCGCGACGCTCCACGTCAGCCCCGCGGTGATCGCGGCGAGGCTCGCGACCGTGAGCGGCGTGAACGCGGCCGGCTCCTGCGCGAAGAAGATGGCGTTGCGCTCGCGCGAGTTCTCGTAGGCGATGAGCCCGACGCCCGACGCCGCGAGCGCGAGCCCGCCCCACTTCATCGCCGAATAGTACGGCCCGTAGATCGGCGGTCGGCTGAGTTCGAGCTCGAGCTCGAGCGTGCGGCGCCGGCCGGCGAGCAACGTGATCTCTTCTTCGTACGGTTCGATGTGCGGGCCGCGCGCGGTGATGCGACGCGAGCCGACGGGGACGCGCTTCAGTTCGACGGCTCTGTGGGCTCCGACGGTCGCGACGCGGCGGTCGTCGATGAAGAGGTCGACGCCGGCGGTGGAGGTGGTCACGCCGAGCGCGCCGTCGCCGTCGCGCGGATCTTCGGCGCGGATGCGGTCGGCGATCGGCCCGAGCTGTTTGGCGATGAAGGCCTTGGCTTCTTTCGCGTCGCCGAGGAGCGTCGCAGGCGCGCGGACGACGACGGCGTCGCGGCGGACTTCCCGATCCGCGGAGGATGGGTCGGCGTCGGGCGCGCGCTCGAGCAACGCGCGGGCGCGATCGAGATCGACGACGAGCAGCGCCGCGACCTCTTCGTCCCGCCCCGCGACTTCGGTGACGCGCACGGAGACGATCGCGAGGAAGCGCCCGCCGCGCCCACGCTCCTGCTCGGGGAGCGCGGCGCGGACGATACAGAGGATGCGCGGCGTCGTGGCCTCGGCGCACGCGTCGTAGGCGCCGCCCTCGAGGGGCAGCACGTCGACGTCCGGCGCGAGCGCGTCGTTGATCGCGCGCAGGAGAAACGTCGAAGAGAGGCGCTCGAGCCCGGTGGGCGGGAGGACGAGCGTCGCGAACACCGGCGCCGGCCCGAGCACGTCCACGACCGGGACGTCGCTGGAGGGCGGCGCGGAGACGAGCGCCGTCGCAAGGGCAGGGGCCGTGCCGAGCGCGGAAGCGAACGCCAGAGGGGTCGCGGGCGTCGGGGCGGTGAGTGGGCGCGCGGACGCGAGCGCAGCGGCGAAGGGTGCGGGCGTCGGGGCGGCAAGTGGTCGCGCGGACGCGGGCGCAACCGCGGAGTGCCAATCGCCCAGCGTTGCGGTGGGCGCGAGCGTCGGGGCGGCGAGCGGTCGCGCGGACGCGAGCGCAGCGGCGAAGGGCCGACCGCCGAGCGTTGCCGTGGGCGCGGGCGTCGGGGCGGCGAGCGGTCGCGCGGACGCGAGCGCAGCGGCGAAGGGCCGA
>JAUHYN010000354.1 GCA_030426505.1 bacterium
CTGAAGACTTGCCGAAACGCTCGGTCCGGGGGATAACCGCCCTCGGACAGGGGCCGGCTGTTGTTCAATCATCCGTTCGCGCTCGAGCTGGCGTATATCGCCGTAGAAGAAGCGATCCGGCTCGGCGCTTCCTACGCCGATGCGCGGTACGAGTATCGTCAGCACGAAGACGTCACCACACTGAATGGTGTGCTTCATCAGGCCGGCGCCTACACCGAGCGCGGCTTGGGGCTGCGCGTCCTGGTGCATGGCGCGTGGGGCTACGTCGGCGTCTCCGAGCCGAACCGCCACGACGTCGCGGTGAGCGCGCGTCGCGCGGTCGAGCTCGCGCGCGCGACGGCGATCCTGCAGGAGCACCCGGTCGCGCTCGTCGACAACTCGCCGCAGCGCTCGATCTACCGCACCCAGATCAAGCGGGATCCGCTCGCGGTCCCGCTGGAGGACAAGGTCGAGCTGTTGTTCTCGATCGACGAGCGCCTCCGCAAACACGACAAGATCGTCCGCGCGGAGGGGAGCTTCTCCGCCCACCGCCAGCGCAAGGTGTTCGTCAGCTCCGAGGGCAGTGAGCTCGACCAGGAGCTCGTCTACACCGGCGTCGGCTACCGCGCCGGCGCGTCGGACGGCGACGACCTTCAATTCCGCTCCTTCCCCGCACCCGGCCGCGGCGTGTTCATGGGCAAGGGCTGGGAGCTCGTCTCCGAGTCCGCGTTGCTCGACAACGCCGAGCGCGTCGCCGAGGAGGCGGTCGCGCTGCTCTCCGCCGAGCCGTGCCCGGCGGGGAAGATGCCGCTGATCCTCACCGCCGACACCGCGGCGCACCAGCTGCGGCACACCTGCGCGCAGCTGCTCGAGCTCGATCGCGTGCTCGGCTACGCGCGCAGCGAGAGCGGCGGATCGATCATCACGACGGATCGCCTCGGCAGCGAGAAGTTCGCGAGCGAGAAGGTCTCGATCTACGCGGACGCGCGCGAGCCGGGCGGCGCGGGGACCTTCGGGTACGACGACGAGGGCGTGGAAGCGCAGCGCGTCGACCTCGTCACGGACGGCCGCTGCACCGGCTTCCTCTCCAGCCGCGAGTCGGCGTTCCGCGTCGGCCTCGAGCGCTCGCAAGGCAGCATGCGCGCGGCGAGCTGGGGGCACGCGCCGTCGGTGCGCGTCACGAACGTATCGCTCGCGCCCGGGAAGGGCGGCGACCTCGAGGCGATCGTCGCGGACACCGAGGACGGCATCCTGATGGACACCGGCACCGCGTTCTCGACCGATGGCGACGGCCGGACGTTCGTCACGCGGACGGAGCAGGCGTGGCGCATCGAGAACGGCAAGCGCACCAAGCTCCTCAAGAACCCGAGCTTCTCGGGCGAGACGCTCGGCGTCTGGCAGAACGTCGACGTGGTCGGCGGCCAGGAGGCCTGGCAGTTCTCGGGCTCGATGGACCAGACGAAGGGGCGGCCGCTGCAGATCGTCCCGGTCGGTCACGGCGCGCCGCCGATCCGCATCAGCGAGGTGCAGATCGGGGTGGTGCCCGCGGGGTTGAACGTCGTGCCGAACGGTGAGCGCATCGAGGTGCTCGGCGGGAGCTCGAGCGGCGGGAGCCGGCGCAGCAGCAAGCGTCGCGGCGGCAAGCGCCGGGGGACGCGTAAGCGCACACGAAAGAAGGACACCAAGTGAGGGCGAAGGAAGAGGCGTTCCGGATCCTCGAGGCGGCGCTGTCGATCGCGTCGACGGGTGTCGACGAAGCCGAGGTCAGCCTGGGCGGCGGTGAGTTGGGCATGACCTCGTTCGGTCTCAACCAGCTCGGTCCGTCCGTCGATCACGCGGTGGAGGTCCTCGCGATCCGGGCCGCGAAGGACGGCCGGATGTGCCGCGTGCAGACGAACGATCTGTCCACGTCGGGCATCAAGGAAGCCGCACAAGAGGCGCGCACCAAGGTCGACCACCTCCCCGCCGCCGCGAAGGGCGCGGGGCTGCCGGAGCCGCAGAGTTACGAGCTGACGGAGGCCTACGATCCCGAGACGGACGCCACGCGCACGCTCGACCGCACGATGCTCGCGTCGCGCGCGTTGATGGCCGCGCACAAGGGCGACCTGTACGCGTCCGGTCTGGTCGCGGTGCGCCGCGGTTCGATCGGGCTGGACGGCAGCCCGGGCACGTACGCCGTCGCGAACACGCGCGGCCTGCTCGCGTACCACCCGGCCACGCGCGTGACCTACTCGGTCGACATGTCGCGGGCCGGCGGGCTCAACGGCTTCGCGGAGGACGAGTCGTACTCGATCTCCGGGATCGATCCCGGTCAGCTCGTCTCGACCGCGGTGAAGAAGGCGTCGCTCGGCGCCGAGGCGCAGCGGATCGGCGCGGGCGTCTACACGGCGGTGCTGGAGCCGGCCGCGGTCGGCGCGCTCCTCGCGCACCTCGGTCGCACGGCCGGCGCGGCGCGGATGCACACGGGCGCATCGTTCTTGTCCGGGCGCGAGGGCGACAAGATCGCGGACGCGTCGGTCACGATCGTCGATGACTACGCGCACCCGCTCCTCCGCGGGACCCCGTTCGACGTCGAGGGCGTGGCGCGGATGCGCGTCCCGCTGATCGAGGACGGCGTGGCCAAGGGCCCGGTGTACTCGTGGGAGAGCGCGATTCGCTACGAGGGGCAAGCAACCGGCCACCGCGACGTGGATCCGTTCGACGGTGACGTCGAGCGCGCGCAGCACCTGGTGATGACCGGGGGCGACGCCACGTTCTCGGACCTCCTCGGCGGCGTGAAGTCGGGCGTCCTCATCGGGCGCATCACGAACGCGACCTTGCTCGATCCGAAGCGCCTGATCATCACGGGCATGACCTCGGGCGGCTTCTTCCTCGTGGACCAGGGCGACATCACGGTGCCGCTGTCCAATATGCGCGTCACGGTGAGCCTCCTCGACCTACTCGCGAACGTCGAAGGTATGACCGGTTCGGCCTGGGCCGAGGGCAGCGTCGTCCCGGCGCTCCGCGCGCAGATCCCGCTGACGTGATCGCCGCCGGCACGGCGGTGTCCGCCGTCGTCGTGATCCTCTGGACACTCCTGTTGATCGCGGGCCTGCGGGGCGCGCGACGAACGCCCGTGGTACGGCCCGGCGAAGACACCGTCACGGGCGTCGCCGCGTTGATGCCCGCGCGCAACGAGGCCGAAGTGATCCGGCAGGCCGTCGACGGCGTGCGCGCGCAAGTTGGCTTGCGGCAGCTCGTCGTGATCGACGACCAGTCGACCGACGGGACGCGGGAAGTGCTCGACCGTGATGGCGCCGGGATCACGATCGTCGATGGCACCGGCCCGGGCGAAGGCGAGTGCGGCAAGCCCGCCGCCCTCGTCCGCGGGTACGCCGAGATCGACGACGGCGCCGAGTGGCTGCTGTTCGTCGACGCGGACGTGATCCTCGCGCCCGGCGCGGTCGCGGGGCTCGTCGCGCACGCGGAGGCGACCGGCGCCGACGCGGTGACGGTGTTGCCGCGCCTCACGCTATCCACGCCGATCGAGAAGATCGTCATGCCGTCGATCGGTGCGCTGATCGTCGCGCAGTATCCGCCCGCGGCAGTGGCGGATTCGGATCGGCCGGACGCGTTCCTCAACGGGCAGGTGATCCTCGTGCGACGCGCGCTCTACGATCGCATCGGCGGGCACGCCGCGGTGATCGCCGACGTGCTCGAAGACGTCGCGCTCGGTCGGCTCGTGAAGGGCGCGGGCGGGCGCATCTCCGTGGTCGATGGTCGCGAGATCGCGCGGACGCGGATGTACGACGGGTGGCGTGAGCTACGCGAGGGCTGGACGAAGAACCTCTTCCTCCTGATGGGCTCATCCGCGTCGCGCACGATCACGTGGGCCGCGTTGTCGGTCGTGCTGGGGGCGTCGGGGTGGTTCGCGTTCGCGATCGCCGGTTGGCCTTTCGGTGTCGCTGCGCTGGCGTGGGCGGTGGTCGTGCAAGTCACCTTGCGGAGCACCGGGAGTGTCTCGCCGCTGTGGGCCGTGTTCGCGCCGATCGGCGCGGTCGTTACGGCGTACCTGTTGTGCGAGAGCTTGTGGCGCCACCGCGGCGGGCGCCGCGTCGCCTGGAAGGGCCGGACCTACTGACGCGACTCGAGCGCCGTCAGGGCTCGACGCGGTAGCGGACGGAGACCTCCGGGTCGACGTCGACGCGTACGCGGCGATCGATCCCGAGCTTCTCGTTCACCGTGCGCAGCTCCACGCAGCCCATCGGGAGCGACGCGACCACGCGGGGCCCGCGGCCGAGGAGGCGCTCCTCGAGGTAGACCTCGTAGTAGTCGCTCGTCTCGAGCGTGACTTCGGTGAGGTGGCTCTCGTCGAAGATGCACGGCGGCGGGCGGGACACGGTCGTGTACTCGTCCTCGACGGGCACCTTCCGCGCGAGCGCCTCGGTCGACGGTTCCAGCTGCTCGCACGCGACGGACTTGCGGCCGGGGGAGAGGGCGACGTCGAGATCGCAAGCCTGCTTGCACAGGTGCTCTTCACCGTCCGCGCACTGGCGTCGCCACTCGACGAGCTGCCGTCGGTGGAGATCGCTGACGTCCTCGATCTCCCCCGGATCGAAGTCGACGAGGATCGACAGCAGGCGGTTCGGCTCGATTTTCGCGCGGTAGTCGATGCACTTGTACGTGTTGCAGAACGTGATGCGGTGCGTGCCCGCGGGGATGTTCGACGCGATGAACGGCGCGTCGCCCTTCTTGATCTTGCGCCAGCCGAGTCGCTTCGCGTCCACGGTCGCTTCGACCGGGAACGTCTGCACGATCAACGCGCCCACGCCCTTCGACGCCTTCGGCTCCACGACCCCCACCGGGATCGGCTGCCACGGCTGGAGGTGATGCACGACGACGTTGCCCGTGACGACGTCGACCGACGACCGCTGCACCTCGTAGCCCTCGCGGCGCGCGGTCACCCAGTAGCGCCGCGCGTCGAGGCCGCGAAACAGGACGCCGTCGCCGCCGTCGGAGACCCGCGCGCCCACGCCCTCCAGTTCCACCGAGACGCCCTGGCCGGCCTTCACTTGCAGGTAGCCCTTGGGCGTCGCGACGGCGGACCCCGCCACCGCGATGGCCATCAGACCTGCGAGTGGCAGCGCGCGCACGACGTCGAATAATCTAGTCGGTTGGCTCCGGGTCGGGCAACCGAAGTGGCGCCCATCACCCGTCAGGACTTCTTCTTGGAGAGCGCGTCGTGCAAATCCGAGACGAGGCGCTGGTTCGGGCGGCTGTGGACACGCGTCGCGAACTCCTCGGCCTCCAGCGGCGTCCCGCCCGCGGGCGTGAGGGTGGTCTGCGTCTCCAGCTCGACCCAGGTGGGTTGGTCGTCGGAGCCGAACTCCTCCCGGAGCGCCTTGAGCTCGTCCGGCTCCACGGAGCTCATCCGGGTGGTCTCCTCGTCGGCCTGCGCGGCGTTCTCGGAGGGGAGGGCGAGCTCGGCCGCGAGTCGGCCCGTGAACAGCGAGTCCTTCGAGCGCGACGGCGCCGGCGGCGCGGCGCCGAGTTGCGACGCGATGCGCGTCTCGGCCGACGCCCGCGCCGCGGACTGGGCCGGGTCGTCGCCGTCGCGGCGCCAGGGGTGCTGGTGGATCGGCATCGCTTCGAACGCGGGGACGGAGACCCCCGAGCCCGGGCGAATCGGCTCGAGGACGTTGTCGCCCGGCATCTCGGCGATCTCCTCGAGGACGTCCTCGTCGTCGAGCATCACCGTGGCCGACTTCGTGCGCCACGGGTTCGGCGTCTCCTCCATCGGCGGCAAGGTGGCCTGCGAGTCGGTGTCCCCCATCGGTGCGGCGGGCAGCTCGCCGGTCACGTCCGGCGACGCGCGGCGGACTTCGCGGAGCCGCCGCTCGAGGGACGCCGCCTCTTCCTCGCGCCCCGCCTGCCGGAGGACGCGCGCCCCGAGCTCGAGCGCCGACTCGTGGTTGGGGTTGGCTTTGAGGCACGCGAACAGCGCGCGGTCGCGCGCGGCGGTCTCGCCGTTCGTGTCGTGCAGCTTCGCGAGCTGGAACCACAGCCGCGTCGCCTCTCCAGTGATGCCGAAGGCGAGGCACGCGTGCGCCGAGACCTCGAGCGCCTGCGGGTCGGTCGGCGCCTCCTTCAACAGCTTCGTGATCTCGGTGACCGCGAGCGCGCGCTGCCCGAGCTTCGTCCGCGCCTTCACCAACTCGATGCGCGCCGGGATGATCTTGTCCTGCGCGCCGAGCTGCTCGAGCGCGCGCAGCAGCGACTCCAGCACGCGCACCTCGTCCGGGTACTTCTCGTAGAACGGGACGAGCAGCGCGAGCGCCTCCCGACTGCGCCGATGCGCCATCAGGATCTCCGCGAGGTCCACGCCGACCTCGGGGTAGTCACCGGCGATCTGGGCGGCGCGGATGAGCATCGGCGCGATGTCGACGCCGCGCTGGTCGAGCCGCGCGCTCACGAGCTTCCACTTGTCGACCGCTTCCTTCACGCGCCCGGACTCTCCGAGCGCGGTCGCGTGTTGCGTCGCGAGTTCGAGATCCTCGGGCTGGAGCGAACACAGCTCGTCGAGCGCCCACACGCGGCGGCGATCGCCGGACGCGCGCGCGACGCCGATCAGCTGGCGGAGGACGGGCTCGAGCTCGCGCTTGTTGCCGAGCAGCTTCAGGCACTCGCCCATCCTGAACAGGATGTCGGGCTCGTTCGGGCTGACGGTGTTCGCCGCTTTGAGCATCCGGTAGGCGCCGAGCACTTCGTTCTGCCGTGTGAAGATGGCGGCCGCCTTGTTGAAGTGGTGAAAGGCGCGTTCGGTGTTGCCGGAGAGCCGGTAGGCCTCGGCGACGCGCCCGCGGATCTCGGCGTCGTCGGGGCGATCGGACAGGAGCGTGCGCAGGCGATCGATCGCCTGGCTGTAACGACCCTTGCGGAGGAGCTCCTCCGCGAGCTCGAGATCGAGCTGCGACACGAGCCCCGAGCTTAGGGCGCAGACGCCCGCAAGTCGATTCCGGGTCCGGGCGGAGCCGGGAATCGCCTATTCCTGCCGCACGATGACGCGCTCGCGTTCGTAGTCGGCGATGACCTTCAGGCGGCTCCCACCCTCGATTCGGATGCGCTTCTTCACCGTGGGGATCGTCCGGCGGAGCGAGCCTGGTCGTTCGATCGGTGGGCAGCTCGTGCCTTCGATGACCACCGTGTGCTCCCCGGCTGCGATCTGGTGATCGAACGACGGCGTCGAGCGCGCGATGATCGTGCCGTCGAGCGAGACTCGGCTGGAGCACGACCGCGTCCCGAACGCGACGCGCGCGAACGCCTCCTTCTCGGGCGCGCGCGGCGGCGGCGGCGCGCGCACGGCGGGGGGCGGCGGCGGAGGCGGGGCCTCGGACGCGGCGGCCTTCGTCGCGGTCTCGACCGGGGGCGCGACGACCTTGGCCTTCGTCGGCGGGGGCGGCGGCCGCGTGGCGATCGGATCTTCGGGGGCGTCGAACAGCCCGGCGCGCGCCGCGGCGAACGCGCCGAGCCCGAAGACGAGGAAGAGGCTCAGCGCGAGCACCCACGCGCTGCGTTGGCGCGCCGGGCCTCGCGGGTCGAGCGTCAGCGCGGTCGGGGGCTGCTCGGGCGTGACCGGCCTCCGGTCGTCGCGCACGCCCGGCTTGGCAACGAGCGCGTCGCGCGACACCGGCGCGTGAACGGCGAGCGCGGCGGGATCCGACGCTTCGCCGCGCGCGTCCGCGGGCGCGAACGCCGAAGGTCGCTTCGCGTCGATCGGCTCGGTGCGCGGCGGGATGGCCTGCGCGCGGACGATGTCACTGGGCGCCCGCGCGATGGTCTCGATCCGGTGCTTTCCGGAGGA
>JAUHYN010000355.1 GCA_030426505.1 bacterium
GAGCCGTCGAAGCTCAACGGACAGATCGTCGAGGTCCCGCCGACGCCCGACGACCGCCCGAACCCGGACGCGAAGTATTTGTCGAAGTACAACACGCACGTCGATCGCGAGACGACGGCGCGCCCGGACCAGCGCGACTCGTCGAAGAAGCGCGTGACGAACAAGCTCCAGGAGAAGGAGCAGGTCGGGTCGCCGGAGAACGCGTTGAAGACGCGCGGCCTGACGGTGCGCGGTGACAACGACGTCCTCAACAAGGAAGGCAAGGCCGGCGAGAAGGGCGAGGGCGAGCAGCTGTTCAAGCTGGAGATGCCGGACATCCGTCGGCGCGACGAGGTGTCGTTGAAGCTGTCGGATCTGCCCGGGCGCAAGCGCAGCGTGACGAACCGGATGGGGTCGGAGGAGGTCCGCGGCAACTCGGATCACTTCGAGCTGCAGATGGGCAAGGGCAAGTCGGAGGGCACCGGCGACGGCGGCGGGAAGATCGGGGACAAGAACTCCGAGAACACCGAGCTCCCTTCGCTCGCCGCCCTCGCGCCGACGATCGGCACGATCGCGCGCATCAGCGGCTCACCTTCGCGCGACTACGTCGAGGGCGTGCCCGAGGGCGACGGCACTTTCCTCAACACGAAGGAGTTCAAGCACGCCACGTTCTTCTACCGCGTGCGCGACAGCGTCGCGGGCTACTGGGAGGACCTCGCGTCGCGCGAGTACCGGCGCCGCGATCCCTCCGGGAACATCTACGGCGTCCGCGATCGCTCGACGCTCTTGCACATCCAGCTCGCGCCGGACGGCCGCCTCGCGAACGTCCGCGTGGAGCAGACCAGCGGCGTGGAGTTCCTGGACAACGTCGCGGTGCAGGCCTTCCGCATGGCGGAGCCGTTCCCGAACCCGCCGGCCGCGATCGTGGACGCGGACGGGCGCATTCGCTTCAACTTCCAGTTCGTGGTGACGATGCGCTCGCGCTCGCCGATGAACCTGTTCAACTTCCGCTGATCTTGGGTCCCTGTCATTCGGGCCAGGGGCGCCGACGGCCGCGATCCTCTAGGGTCGAGATATGCGCGTACGTGTCGCCGCAGTCCTCTTCGCGATGAGCTGCAGTGAGGCGCCGAACGTGGCGCCGCCGCCGGATGAGGCGCCGGTGCGCGACGGTGGAGTGACGCCCGAGCACGAAGAGGCCGCGCGGTTGTTCTTCGCGTCCAGCGCGGTGCGGCCCGTCGCGACGTTCGAGCTCGGACGACCCGACGAGACCCTCGAGCTCCTGCCCGCGCGCCCGCAGGACTACGGCATCTTCGGGAGAGCGAGCTTCAGGAAGATGGAAGCGACCCCCGACGGAACCCGGGTCGTCGCGCACATTCGCGGGGACGACGACCACCTGGTGGTGTTCGACGCGACGACGCCGCAGGACGAGCCGGTCACGTTGCATACGGGATCCGTGCAGTCGTGGAGCGTGGTTTCGAACGACTACGTGGTGTGGAGGCAGGCGATGGGCGCCGACCCCGAGAACGGCACGTACCTTCGCCGACTCGCCGCCGACGCGCCTGCGAGGTTCCTGTCACGGACGCTCCGAAGCGCGGCGATCTTGGGTGGCCACGTCTTGCTGGCAGACGCCGACGGCGCGCTCGTCGCGCACCGAATCGAGGACGGCGAAGAGCGTACGCTCTCATCGCTCACGCAGCGGTTCGAGCTCCCGGTGTTCGTGGTCGACGATCGGTTCGTCATCCGACGCAACGCCGCGTTGGTCGCGTACGACATCGCGACGCTGACCTCGACGGTCGTGGCCGACGCCGGCCGCTGTCCGGAACCCGTCGGCGCGATCCACGGCGACGAGGAGTTCTTGTGTCTCGCAGGAGGGACGATCGAGGCGTATCGGCTCGACGGCTCCGCGCCGAGCCTCCCCCGGATCGTCGCTTCGGACGTCACGTCGGCGAAGTTGTCTTCGGATCGTCTCTGGCTGTGGTCGGTCGGGCTCGATGCGACCCTGGCGCGTCGGTCATCCGGCACTGGCGTCGCGACCGCGACGTCCGCACTCGCGGCGGGCGAGGTGCTCGAAGCCGTCTCGAGCGACGGTCGCCATGCGGTCCTTCGCGGACCGGAACGCGACGCCGTGATCGATTCGGAGGGGGCGCGGCGCTTCTCCGCCGAGATCACACCTCAGAGCTGGTACCCGGGCGCGTTGTACGGCTTCGATCCGTCGAGCCGGTACTTCCTCTACGACGATCCCGAGCCGCACGCGCTCGACCTCGAGACGGGTGAAGTCCATCGACTCCGGGCCCGCGTCTCCACGTTCGCCGCGCGTGGCGCCGTAGGTGACATCGTCAGCGAGGGGCTGCGTCTGTATCGAAGCGAGGGCGGCGCACCGGCGGAGGCGCTCGGTCCCTGGCATCCCACGACGCTGTACCCGCCGGTCGTTCACGCCGGGCACGTGATCACGGATCGTCGCCACGAGGGGGTGTGGAAGACGGCGGTCGATGGGACCTCCACGAGGCTCGCCGAAGAAGGCGCGTTCGACGGGATGCTCGTCGTCGGGGACTTCGTGGTGGGCATCGTTCGGAACACGGGGCGCGTCGAGGCATTCGCACTGGACGGCATGGGGGCCTCGGAGCGTTGGGAGGTGCTGACGTCGTTCGCTCGAACCGGAGGTCGGCACCTCGCCCTGTGGTGGACGCGTGGCGTTTCCATCGTCGAGGTGGATGGTATCGAGGAGGAGCCCGTCGAGTTCCTCGTGACGGACGCGACGGTCGACGATGTCCGGTGGTCGAGCGCCATCGAGCGCTTCGTCGTTTCGATCACCACGGACACCGGGACGCGGATCGTGGCCCTCGATGTCGACGGCGCCTCGAGCGAGCTCGCGACGCTGCCGCGCTTCGCGAACCCCACGCTCGTGCTCACCGAGACCCACGCCTTCGTCACGCGGTATCGCGGCGCGCCGGGGACCTGGTCCGTGCCGCTCGACGGTGGGGACGCGCGGCAGGTGTCCGAGGCGGGTCGGCTGGAGCGTGTCTTCTTCGAATCCAACCGTGCGCTCATCGTCGACTCGGATGCTGTCGAGCTCGTGGATCTCGACACGCTCGCAGCCGAGACGGTCGTGTCGGCTTCGGCATTCACGCTCGGAGCTGCGTCGCGTGACGATGCGCGCCAGGCGTTCGTCGCCGACGGCGCCCTACACGCCGTGACCTGGTCGCCGCTGCATGTCGCGCGAGTCGGCGAGGGGTTGGAGTCGCTCGGATTCACGATCGACGGGCGCGGGCTCTACCACGTCGACGTGATCGGGAAGCTCTCCGTGTTCGAAGTCGCGCTGGATCGCTCTCGTGCGCTCACCGAAGGCGGCGTGCGCATCGATCACGTGGACCCCGTCGACGCCGAGACTCTGATCGTACGTGTGCTCGACGATGGCGAGCCGGGCCTCCACCTGCTCGACGACGGTCGCCTCCGGCCGATCCTCGAGGTTCCGGACGCCGAGGAGCGCTACTTGCCGATCGAGTGAGGGTCGCTGGGGAAGGGCGCGCCGAGCGGCGCTGGCGGGCTCAGCCTTCTTCTTCGGCGAGGAAGGCTTCGTAGTCGGCCTTCGAGATCAGCGCGTCGAGTTCGCTCGTGTCCGAGAGCTTCACGCGGATCATCCAGCCGTCGCCGTACATGTCCTCGTTGAGGCCTTCGGGCTTCTCCATGATCGCGTCGTTGCGCTCGACGACTTCGCCGGTGACCGGCGAGTAGAGATCGGAGACCGCCTTCACGCTCTCGACGACACCGAACGCCTCGCCGGCGCTGACCTTCTCTCCGGCCTGCGGGAGCTCGCAGTAGACGATGTCCCCGAGGGCGTCCTGGGCGTGCCAGGTGATGCCGATCGTGGCGACGCCGTCGGCGACGGAGCACCACTCGTGTTCCTTCGTGTACTTCAGGTCTTCGGGGAAGTGCTTGTCCATGGAGCGCCGCGATGAATCGCGGTTCGGACGGTCCCCGGTCAAGTCACTTCTTCAGGAAGGGCTTGGGGGCCACCTTCGCGTCCACTGGCTTGTTGCGCACCTCGACCTGGATCTCGGTGCCCACGGCCGCGTGTTCCGCCGGGACGTACGCGAGCGCGACGGGCTTGCTCACGGTCGGGCCCATCGTGCCGCTCGTGACCTCGCCGACCTTCTCGCCGTTGACCAACACCGGGTAGTGCTGGCGCGCGATCCCGCGACCGACGAGCTCCACGCCGACGAGCTTGCGCTTCGGCCCCTCCGCCTTCACCTGCTCGAGCGCCGCCTTGCCGACGAAGTCCGACGCCTTCTTCAACTTCACCACCCACGCGAGGCCCGCCTCGTACGGGTTCGTGGTGTCGTCGATGTCGTTGCCGTACAGCGGGTAGCAGACCTCGAGGCGCAGCGAGTCGCGCGCGCCGAGGCCGGCCGGCTTCACACCGAGGTCCGCGCCCTTCTCGAGGAGCGCGTTCCACACCTTCGGCGCGTCGGCGGCGGGGACGTACAACTCGAAGCCGTCTTCGCCGGTGTATCCGGTGCGCGCGATGATCGCGTCGACGTCGACGACCTCCCCGGTCGCGAACCAGTAGCGCCCGATCGACGCGACGTCGGTCGAGGTGAGGCGCGCGACGAGCTGCTCGGCGTTCGGGCCCTGCACCGCGATTTGCGCGTAGTCGTCGCCGACGTCCTTCACTTCGCAGTCGTCGCCGGCCTGCTCCTTCATCCACGCGAAGTCCTTGTCGCGGTTCGCGGCGTTCACGCAGATGAAGATGCGCTCCGGCGAGAAGCGGTAGACGACGAGGTCGTCGATGATCGTACCGCCCTCGTTGCACATCACGGTGTAGACGGCTTGGCCGTCCGCGATCTTGTCGAGGTCGTTCGTGATGATGCGGTTGACCACCTCGAGCGCGCGCGGGCCCGTGAACTCGACCTCGCCCATGTGCGAGACGTCGAAGAGGCCGACCGCTTCGCGCACGGCTTTGTGTTCGTCGACGACGCCGCTGTACTGCACCGGCATCTCGAAGCCCGCGAACGGGACCATGCGGCCGCCGGCTTCGACGTGCTGCGCGTGGAGGGGTGTCTTCTTCAGGTCTTCGGTCATGGGTTCAGGATCTCCGTCGCGTCGCCGCGATGAGCGTGTTGTCGAGGAGGAAGGCGATGGTCATCGGGCCCACGCCGCGCGGGACCGGCGTGATCGCGCGGGCGCGTTCGCGGGCGGCGGTGAACGCGACGTCGCCGCAGAGCTTGCCTTCGTCGTTGCGGTTGATGCCGACGTCGATCACCGTCGCGCCGAACTTCACGAACGATCCCTTCACGAAGTACGGGCGGCCGATCGCCGCGACGAGGACGTCGGCGCGCGCCGCGATCGCGGGGAGCTCTTTGGTGCGCGAGTGGCAGACGGTGACGGTCGCGTTGCGGTTCGTGAGGAGGTCGGCGACAGGGCGGCCGACCAGGCGCGAGCGGCCGAGCACCACCGCGTTCGCGCCTTCGAGTTGGGCCCCGGACTCTTCGAGTAGTCGGATGCAGCCGCGGGGCGTGCAGGGGATGAGGGCGTCCGACTCGTCGCCGCGCGCGAGGCGGCCGGCGTTGTTCGGGTGCAGGCCGTCGACGTCCTTGGTCGGATCGATCGCGCGAATGACGGCCTCGGTGTCGTGGTGTGCGGGGAGCGGGAGCTGCACGAGGATGCCGTCCACGTCCGGGTCGGCGTTGAGTTTCTCGACGAGCGCGAGGAGATCTTCGGCGGACGTGTCGGCGGGGAGCGTGTGTTGCGTGTTGCGGATGCCGACCTCGTCGGCGGCCTTGCCTTTGTTGCGGACGTAGACGGCGCTCGCGGGATCGTCGCTGGCGAGGACGACGACCAGGTGCGGGGTCGTGCCGATCTTCGCCTTCAGGGCGTCGACCTTCGCTTTGACCTCGGCGCGGACCTTCTTGGAAATTTCGCGGCCGTCGATGATGTCGCCGAGCTTTGCCATCGGCCCGGGTCATCGCGCGGGCCACGGAAGACGTCAACCGTGGTCCGCCGCGGGTGCGGGCTCCTTCAGAATTCGGCTTCGCACCGACCGGATACGCAGCGCAGAGGTGAGCAACAATCGGCGTCGGTGGAACACCCTCCGCAGATGCCCGCGTTGCACGCCTGGTTGAGGCAGTCCGTGCAGGTCACGCACTCGGCGGGCGCGGGCTCCGGGCAGTCGTCGCCCGCGGCGAGGACGGCGCGGTCGTAGTGGATGTCGAGGCGGTCGGACGTCGCGACGCGTCGGACGAACAGCGCGCCGAACACCTCGACCGCGCCCGCCGACGAGAGATCGGCGCGCGGCGCGTAGACGTTGCCGCCGAGGGCGGCGCCATCGTCGAGTTGGATCGTCCCACTTCCGCCGATGTAGAGGCGGACGCGCGCGGCGTGGTCCGCGTCGCCGAGCTCGAGCCGCGTGGACGCGACCACGTTGCCGCCGACGAACAGGTCGAGCTCCGCGCCGGGCTCGAGCTGGACCGCGAAGGTATTCGACGGCGCGAGGTCGCCCGCGACGAAGATCGCGGCGCGGCCTTCGGGGACGATCGTGATCGGGGCCTGACCGCCGACGCGATCCAAGAAGTAGCGACCGCAGGGGAGGCGGAGCTCGGTCGGGGCGGCGACGTTGGCGAGCGCGTCGGTCGAAAGATCGATCGCGGCGTTGTCGTTCGCGGCGCGGTGGCGCTCGACGTACGCGGCGATGTCGACGAGGCCGTCGTCGCACTCACACGGCGGCGCGACGGAGACCGGCGCTTCGACGATCGTAGGCGCGTCCGTGTTCTCCGCGACGTCGATCGCGCTGGCGTCCGGGAGGGTGAGCGTGCCGCCGACGGTGAGGTTCCGCGCGCGGAGGGCGCCGCCGACGACCGCATCGCCTCCGACCGTGAGATCGCCGTCCGCCGCGACGGGGCCGTGGTCGAAGAGGCGCCGCCCGATCTGGATCGCCGCCGGGCCGCTCTGGACGCCGCCCGGATCCGCGACGAACAGCGAGCCGCCGATCGTGATCGCGGCGTTCGCGGCGAAGCGCCCGTTGGTCCCGACCGAGCCGCCCGCGCCGCCCGGGGTGTACGGGCCTTGCGCGCTGTCGAACGCGTCGGTGGTGAGCGTGTGGCTCGCGGCGAAGTCCTCGCAGACGCAGAGCCCGTAGCGGAAGGTGCGCTGCGCGACCTGGCCGCCGCACTCACGTGTGGTGCCGTCGCCCACGAGCAGCGGAGGGCCGGAGCCGGCGCAGTAGTCGTCGGGGGTGACGCCAGCGTCGCGCGTCGGGGTCGAGGCGTCCGGGGTCGCGTTCGTCGTGAGGTCGGCGACGATGTCGTCGTGGTGGCACGCGGTGAAGAGCAGCGCGGTGGCGAGGAGGGCGCGCGCGCGAGGCCCGCCGAGGTCGAGGGGTCGGGCGTTCGCGGCCGGGCTCGGTTGCGTGCGCGTGGGGTCGCGGTCGCCGGCGCGCGTCCGTGCGGCGGGGCTTCGTGGCGCGCGCGTGGGATCGCGGTCGCGGGGGCGGCGCGCGCGCATCACTTCAGGGCCGCGCGTCGGGCGCGCGCGCGATCGGTGTAGATCGAATCGGGGTGTCGCGCGAGGAGTCGGTCGAGCGCGTCGCGTTCGGCGTCGTCGTCCTGGCGGCGCCGGTGCGCGTCGGCGATCCCGTAGAGGACCTCCGCGTCGAGCGATCCGTTCGGGCGCAGTCGCGCCGCGCGCCGGTAGAGCGTGAGCGCGCCGCCGGGCTCCCCGAGCCGCTCCGCGCGCAGCCCCGCGGCCGCGACCAGCGCGACGTACGCGACGTCCGAAGTCGGCGCGCGCTCGACCGCCGCGAGGTAGGTCTCCTCCGCGGCGCGGTACCGGCGATCCGCGCG
>JAUHYN010000356.1 GCA_030426505.1 bacterium
CTTCTCTTTCTCAAGGTATTCCGCTGCAGCGATAAAATCGTCGAACACATTTTGCTTCTGCAATTTGGTACCGGCTTTGTGCCAGGCCTCGCCGTACTCCCCCCCACCGCGCAGGTTGGCCACGGCCTACCCGCCGCCCCTGCACACGGGTGTGGTCCGGGACACCCGGCGCCTGCAGACGGTGATCCTGCGCAGCCACGGCGGCCTGTGGAACAGCTATCGCGGCATCATCACCGTCGAGATCTCGGAGTACGGCGTGGTGCTGCGACCGATGAGGCCGGAGACGGACCACTCGAAGTCGTCGTCCCCGTCGCCGACTTCGACCGTGACGTCGGCGAGTCCGAGGCCGTCGCCGTCGCTCGCGTAGAAGCGTCGCGGCGTCGCGTAGCGCGCGGCCGCGCGTGCGCCGCGGAGCGTGTCTCCGCGGCGCGTCGTGACCTTGATGACGCCGAGCTCGGCGTTGCCGCCGTAGATCGCGGAGCCCGGCCCCCGGATGATCTCGATGCGCTCGATCGCCTCCACCGGGTAGTGATGCCCGAACGCGAGCGTCTGGTACCCGAGCTCGTTCATCTCCTGGTCGTCGACGATCAACAGCAGCTTGCCCTCGTGCGCCCACTGCCCGCGGATGCCGATGCCCACGACGCCCTGGACGTCGACGGCGAAGAAGAAGCCCGGGACCATCATCAACACGTCGACGAGATCGCGTGCGCCCGAGTAGAGGATCTCGTCCCGCGTGATCACGGTGACGATGCCCGGAGACTCACGCAGCGTCGTCGCGCGGAGCGACGCCACGGACACCTCGAGGCCGAGCAGCCGATCGAGGTTCAGCTCTTCGAAATCACCGTCCACTTCGGTCGTCGTGGGCTGCGCCCGTCCGACCTGCGCGTGGAGGAGGACCGCGGAGGCGATCAAGAGGGTACGCCGCATCACTGCACCAACCGATCGACCGTCGCGAGCGCCGGCTCCGCGATCGCGAGGTTCTTCCGCGCGAACCCGAGGTCGAGGACCTTCTGCACCGACAGCGGGTACTCGAAGGTCCCCGCCTCGACGCGCCAGCCCGCCTCGGCGACGGACAACAACATCTGCGCCGCCTGTGTCCCCAGCGCGCGGTGGTCCGGCACCACCGCGAAGGTGCCGAAGTCGATGCGGTCCGACACGAACGTGCTGATGTTGACGACGATCGGCGTTCGGTTGTCCCGGAGGCCGGGGAGCCAGCCGCGGAGGAGCAGGTCGCGGTCGAGGAGGACGTTGTCGTTGAGGACCCAGATCGCGTCGACCGCTCGGACCTCGCGCAGCTCGCGCAGCCCGGCGCGTATCTCCGCGCGACTGTCGCCGGAGACCTCGAGCGTGACGACCTCGAAACCCTCGTCGGCGCACAGGCGCTTCTGCTCCTCGAGGAACGCCGCGAACGAGGGCCGGTGGAGGACGCCCACGCGTTTGATCGGCTGCTCGAGGAGCGCGCGGAGGTTGACCATGCTCGTGACCAGCGGCACCTCGTAGATCACGCCGGTGAGGTTCTCGATCCCTCCGCTGGACTCGCGGAGGAACGAAGTGAGCACCGCGACCGCGGGGACGCGCCGCTGCTCCGGGCGCGCCTCGCGCTGGAACTTCCGGTACAGGCGCACCGTCGGGTTGTTCATCAGGATGATCGCGCTCGGACGATCCGTCTCGAAGACCGCCGCGATCTCCTGCGTCGTCGCGTCGTCCGTCAGCACGTGAGGCAGCACGTCGAAGTCGTCGGCGAGCTCGTCGACGAGGCCGTCGTAGGTCGCGCGCGCCGAAGGGCTGTCGGGCATCAGCGCCACGATCACCGGGAGGTCCGGGCGACGCGCGCGGACCTCGACGTCCTCGAACGGGCTGGACCGCGGAGACGACGCGCTACACGCGACGAGCCCCGCCAGACCCCACACCCAAAACCACCTCGTCATCGCCATGACTCGACCCCCAGACTCCGGTTCGTCGCTCCGTCCACCGCGCGCACCGCGCGCTCGACGATCGCGCGGCGACCGCCGTCCACGAACCCGACCGCGAGCGGCTCACGGTGATTCGTGAGGACGCGCGTGAAGAGTTCCTGCTCCGTGCGCGACCGGAGCGTCGCGAGATCGCTCTGTCGCACGATCACCGCCGCCGCGATCTGGAACTGGAGCAAGGGCAACAGATCCTCGACCTTCGTGACCCGCCGGAGCTTCGGCGCGCGCTCGCCGATCAGCTTCGCGACCAACGCCGGCATCCCCTTGCGCCCCAGCTCGTCGACCATCCCGACGGTCGCGCCGCGGAGGGCCTCGTTGGTGAGCGCGTCCTTCAACGCCACGACGACGAAGGCGCCGCCGTCGCCGCCCGCCCCGGTCAGCGCCGGGCTCAGACCAAGTGATCGGAGGACCGACGGCGACGCCATCACCGCGTCCGCGCCCTGATCGATCGCGCTCTTCAGCGCCGTCGTGTTCGAAGAGACCGCCACGTCGATCCCCGAGAACCGAGGTCGGAGGTTCGAAGCCAACGCCGAGGTCGAGCGCCCCGGCCAGAACACGACGAGGCGAGGCGACGCGCCACCGGCCGTCGGCGCGACGCGGGGCCCATCGCGGGGCGCGACCTCGGTACGCGCGGGCGCGACCTCGGTGCGCGGCGCGGCCTCCTCCACGGCGCCTCGATCGACGAGCGCGACGAGGTCGAGGCGCTCGTCGGTCTCGAGCTCACGCGAGGTCGGCGGCGGCGGCGGAGGGGGAGGCGGCGCGCGGACCGCGGCGGGCTCGGTTTCGGGTTCGGGAGACGGAGCGACCCGCGCCGCCAACACGGGCGGCGGAGGAGGAGGAGGCGGAGGCTCTGCGCGGGCGCGGCGCGATTCGGTTCGACGCGGGCGCGGCGCGCGCGCGACGGGAGGGCGCTGCAGCGGCTGGGGCGCCGGCTCGTCGTCGGGGACGGACTTCTGCAGACGCTCGGCGACCTCGCGTAGCGTCTTCACGTCCTCGATCGTCGGGTCGAGCCGGAGCGCAGCGTCGAAGCTCGCGATCGCGCGCTCGTACTCCCCCGCGCGGAGCGCCGCGACGCCGTTGCCGCGCTGTTCCTTCGCGAGCGTCGCCACGGAGTCGTCGCTCGCCTCGGGCTCGGGGGTCACTTCGGCCTGCGCCGCCTCCGGGCTCGGGGCCTTCGGGCGACCGCGGTACACGATGTAACCGACGAGGTTCGCCGCGACGACGAGGAGCGCGAAGACGAGCCCGATCGCGACCCAGGGACGCGGAGGCTTCTGCGGTGGACGGAACTGTCCGGTGTCGAAGGTGTTCACGATTCAGTCCTCCGCAACGCTCTCAGTCGAGGACGATCAGCCAGAACGCGAGGGAGAGCACCACGGCGGCGAGCAGAGCGGCGGCGCTCCACCACAGTGCGCTCGTCCCGTCGACGGGATCTGCGACGAAGGCCGCCTCGACGACTCGACTCGAGTCGCGCTCCATGACGAGCGGGACGTCTCCGAGCAAGGCGTCGTCGGCGGACGGGAGCGGGGTCGTCGCGATCGTGTCGTCGGGCGGCGGCGTGGACTCGCGCGTCGCGTGCTCCACGATCGTCGCCCGCTGCCGACCGACCTGGTGGGCGTCGGGCAGACGCACGAGGACACGTTCGAGATCTTCGATGAGGTCCGTCGGGGTCGCGTACCGCGCGTCGGCGTCCTTGGCGAGCGCGCGATCGATGATCGCGTCGACCTCCTCCGGGACTTCGGCGTTCAGCCGCGACGCGCGCGGGACCTGGCCACCGAGCACCGCCGCGATCGTCGATGCGACGTCGCCGCGGCGGAACAAGCGCTTCGAGGTCAGCGTCTCGAAGAGCACCACGCCGAGCGAGAAGAGATCGGAGCGCGGATCGAGCGGCCGCCCCTGGAGCTGCTCGGGCGACATGTACGCGTACTTGCCTTTGATGACGCCCGCGACCGTGGCCTCCGACGCCTCGAGGGGCTTCACGATCCCGAAGTCGGTGAGCTTCACCGCACCGGTCGCGGCGACGAGGATGTTGCTCGGGGAGACATCACGGTGAACGAGGCGCGTCGTCCGACCGTCCACGGTGATTCCGGCGGCGAGGTACTCCAACGCACGCGCGGTCTCGATCGCGATCGACAGCGCGACAGCGACGGGGAGGCGCCGCCGCGCGCGCCACTCCCGACTGATCAGGCGATGGAGCGGGAGCCCGTCGACGAACTCCATCGTGAGGTAGTACTCGCCGTCGACCTCACCGAAGTCGAAGACCTGAACGATGTTGGGGTGCCCGAGCAGCGCCGCGACGCGCGCTTCGCGCACGAGCATGTCGCGGAAGCTCGGCGACGATGAATACTCGGTGCGGATGCGCTTGATCACACACGGCTTCGCGAAGCCGCCGGGCCCGACCGTCGTCGCGAGGTGAATGGACGCCATTCCGCCGTCCGCGATCTTGCGAACGAGCGCATACCGACCGAACCGCGGCGTGTCCTCTGCCACCTTTGCGTGTTCTGCCACTAACGCGCAGATCGAGAAAGCCGGGCGAAGCGATCTCTGCGGTATGTGCCCTAGGGATCACCCGACATGACGCAGGGGCGGCGCTCCGACGCTCCGCGCGACCGCGGCCCGGAGCTCGGACCGCTCGATGGGCTTCATCAAGACCCCGTCCATGCCGCACGCGCGACAGCGGTGCCGCTCCTCCTCGGTGACGCCCGCGGTGAGCGCGAAGATCGGGATCTCGAGCCCGCGCGCGCGGAGGCGACGGGTCGCTTCGAAGCCGTCCATCTCGGGCATCTGGCAGTCCATGAGCACCAGCTCGAAGGCACGCTCGGCGGCGTGCTCGAGGGCCTGCGCGCCCGAGTCCGCCGTGACGACTTCACAGCCCAAGTTCGCGAGCATCGCGCGCGCGACGGCGAGGTTCACGGCGTTGTCGTCGACGAGCAGGACCCGGGTCCCCTCCAGGGCGGGGGCGTGCGACTCGGACGCGAGGACCTCGGGGAGCTCGGCCCGGGGCGCTTCGATCTCGAAGGAGAACACCGTCCCGACCCCGACCGTGCTCTCGACGCGGAGCTCGCCGCCGAGCAGCGCGACGAGCCGCCGACTGATCGTGAGCCCGAGCCCCGTCCCGCCGTGGTGGCGGCTCGTCGAGGCGTCGGCCTGTTGGAACGCGTCGAAGATCGCGTCGAGGCGATCGGCCGGGATGCCGCAGCCGGTGTCGCGCACCTCGACGGCGAGGCGGCCGTCGTCCCACCGCGCCACGATGTGGACGTACCCCTCGGACGTGAACTTCACGGCGTTGCCGACGAGGTTCAGGAGGATCTGACGCAGCCGCGAAGGATCCGTCTCGATCGCATCCGGGACACCGTCGAGGACGTACGCGAGGTCGATGCTCCGCGCCTGGCCGCCGGCGCGCAGCAGATCGATGACGCCGCGGAGGGTCTCCTCGAGACCGAACGGGAGGTGCTCGACGGAGAGCTGCCCCGCGTCGAGCTTCGAGAGGTCGAGGATGTCGTTGATGATCGTGAGGAGGCCGTGGCCGCTCTCGCGCACGGTCGAGAGCATCGAGCGCTGCTCCGAATCCAGTGACGTCTCTTGGAGGAGGCTCACCATGCCGAGCACACCGTTCAGCGGCGTGCGGATCTCGTGCGACATGTTCGCGAGGAAGTCGCGGCGAACGTCGAGCGCGCGGGTGAGCACTTCGTTCTTGCGCGCGAGCTCGACCGACTGGATCTGTTGCGCGACGGTCGCCTTCACGAGCGGCACGTAGAACTGGGTGAGCGCGAACGAGGTGAAGAGCAGCGCGAGGAGCCCCGTCACCTGGGACTCGAGGGTGGCGCCCGCCGCCAGCGCGCCGCCGAGGAACCCGCCGAACGCCAAGGCGCGCGCGTAGTTGGCGCTGAAGCGCGTGGGCATCAGGAGCCCGGCGAACGCGGTCGGGAGCGCGAGGAGCCACGCCGGCGCGTAGGGCCCGGAGACGTAACCGATGAGCGACGCCGTGAGGAGATTGCCGATCGCTCGGACGTGACCGTTGGAGTCGAAGTCGTCGCGACGGACAATCGCGATCGACAGCGTCATGTTGAAGGTCGTGTACGTCAGCACGGCAATCGCCGTGACGAGGCGGTGCTCGACGACCCAGACCAACCACACGCAGAGCACGGCCGTGGGGAACGGCACCAGCCGGTTCATCCGCAACAACCACTCGCGGCGGAACGACGCCTCGATGGCCGCGCCGTCGACCGGGGCTGAGGCTTCGACGTTCATCACCCGTACAGTGGATCGGATACGTCGGTCCGGGTCTTCACCCCATTCGGTTCAGGCGTTCCGTGATGGACCCGACGCGCCTCAGCGTGAGCCAGGGAGCTCGAAGACGTGCCTCCGCTCGGGCTTCGTCACGGCCAGGTGCGCCACGATCTGCTCGTCGGCGGACGGCCAATTGCTCTCCCCCACGCGATGGACGAAGAACCTGCGCGCCCCGCGCGTCCCCACGTAGATGGCCGGGAAGTCCGCCTTCGCGTCGTACGTGAACGCGACGTCGTCGGGGCACGACCACACGCGGACCCGCGGAGTGTACGGCCCCAGGAAGCGGTGGAAGCGGATCGTCTGTCGCTGCTCGAACGCGACTTCGTCGCAGGCCTCCGCGCCCGTCCACCCGATCGGAGCCGAAGCCGAGCTGGTCTCGGTGAAGCGCCAGCCCGACGGCGTGGCCGAAGCGAGCGTGGCGAAGCCGACGGTCCCGGTGTTGGTGAGCGCGACGGTGTCGGCGACGACGAACGCACCCGACAGATCCGCGCCCGCGATCGCGTCCGAGAAATCACCGAGCGCCACCCGCATCGTGCGGGCGAGGACGCGCCACGGATCGATCGCCTCGCCCTCGGGTACGCGACGCTTCTTCGCCCAGGACCACCCCACGCTCACGTCCATGAGGCGCCGCCCCTCGCGGTCGGCGATCACGAGATCCTCGAACAGCACCTCGGCGAGGATCTTCCGCTCGTCCTCGGGGCGCCCGGAGTCCTTCTTCGGCGCCTCCGCTTCGACGTAGCCGCGCGCGCGCACTACGCGACCGGTGAGGAACAGATCCGCTTCCGGCGCCTGGTCCTTGGTCAGCACGAGCACCACGCGCGCGAAGTGATTGGTACGCGCGAGGTGCTGACCGAGCACTTCGGTCACCCGCCACATCGGATCGCCCGGGAGATCGTCGAGGCGCGTGCCCACGTACTCGATGCCGCTGTAGAGGAAGCGCCCCTTGTCGTCCGGCGCCTCGTTCCTCCTCCGCGCGTCGACGAGCGGGAGGATCGCGAGTGTGCGCTCGTGCCGCGGCGAAGCGGCGGTCTTCACCTTCGCGAGGTCGTAGGGGATCGAGGCCCGCGGCGCGCAGGCGGACGCGAGGAGGAGCAGGCCCGCGCGACCGGGATGAAGAGCACCGCGGTCAGCACCATCATCCCGAAGAAGAACCAGAAGTACGAAGCGCCGGGGAGCTTCGACGAGCCGTCCGGGTTGAGGATGAAGAAGTTCACGCCCGCGGTGACGGCGTTGCCGAGCGACACCGAGAACATCTTGATCGACATGATCGCCGACTTCATCTTGCGCGGCGCCTGCGTGTAGAAGAACTCGAGCGCGGTCACCGACACCATGATCTCGCCCGCCGTGATCAGCGCGTAGGCGAGGAGCTGCCACCAGATCGTCGGGCGCGCGCCGCCCTGGATCATCGTCTCGACGAAGCCACACACCGCGAACGAGATCGCGACGAGGAAGAGCCCGATCCCGATCTTGCGCAGCGGGTTGAGCGGGAAGACTTTGTCGATCGCCGGGTAGAGGACGTACGTGAACAGCGGGATGTAGACCATCACCAG
>JAUHYN010001443.1 GCA_030426505.1 bacterium
CCTCGAGCACTCGGATGATCTCGGTGCCGGCGGCTTCCTCCGCGTCTCGCGCGTCCGCTCCGAGGGCCGCGTCGGCCACCACCTCGGCGCCCTCGCCCTGCGCTCGATCGACTGGGCCCGCGGGGGAGAACTCGCCCCGCGCTTCGAGTCGGTCCGCGCGCTCGTCGGCGCCTTCGCCCTGCGCTCGGTCCGTCGCGCCCGCGTCGACGCCTCCCTGCGCGTCGAATCGGTCCGCGCGCTCGAACAGGTGGCGCGCGGCGTCCGGTCGCCCGTCGGCTTCCATGAGCGCACCGGCCACGCGCAGGGTCGCGCCGGCTTCGACGAAGCGCTCGAGCGCCGCGAAGCTCTCCGCGAGCGCGGTGTGGGCGGCGACGTCACGGACGTCGAGCGTGACGATCCGGCGGTGGAGCCCGAGCGCCTTCGTGTACTCACCGCGCTCGGTCGCGCGCCGCGCCGCGCGCCAGTAGGTCGCGAGGGCGCGCTCGGGGTCTTCTTCGCAGCAGGCCTCCGCGACGCGAATCAGCGCTCGGACGTCCTCACGCGAGGCGGCGCGGGCCTCGAGCTCCGCCACGTGGTGCCGGCGGCTCCGTCCGAAGACGCCCTTCACGAACGCCGCGAAGCGGAAGAAGTGGCCAGGGTTCGCGGTGGGACGATGCACGGTGGGCTCCTCGACGTGGAGGTACGTGGCCACCGGCGGGGATCTGACGCGCGGATCGACGGATCCGCTCGCGATCGACGCAAACGTTCGGGATCATTGGGCCCGCGCCCTGAAGAGGCGGCGAGCGAACTCGGGATGTCGGGGGGAGAGAGGGTGGGCGCCCGCGGACCCGCGGGCGCCTCGGAAAGTGGGCTCAGCCCTCGGAGCCGACCGCGGCGGCCTCGCCCTCGGCGGGCGCCTCGGCCTCGGGCTCCGGATCCGCCGGCGGCAGGATCGGGCCGTCTTCCATCGGGTAGTCGTCGAACTCGACCTCCGCGCGATCCACTTCGATGTCGAGGTAGCCGTAGTTCGGCAGCCCCGTACCGGCCGGGATCAGGCGGCCCATGATGACGTTCTCCTTGAGCCCGCGGAGGTGGTCCACCTTGCCGCTGATCGCGGCCTCGGTGAGCACCTTCGTGGTCTCCTGGAAGGACGACGCCGAGATGAACGACTCCGTGGACAGCGACGCCTTCGTGATGCCGAGGAGCATCGGCTCGCCGATCGCCGGCTTACCGCCCATCTCCATCACGCGGATGTTCTCGTCCTCGAAGTTCTGACGCTCGACCGTCTCGTCGATGAGGAACATCGTGTCGCCGACCTCGCGCACCCGGACGCGGCGCAGCATCTGCCGCACGATCGTCTCGATGTGCTTGTCGTTCAGCTTCACGCCCTGGAGCCGGTAGACCTCCTGGATCTCGTCGACCAGGTACCGCGCCAGCGCCTTCTCACCGAGCACCTTCAGGATGTCGTGCGGGTTCGCCGAACCATCCATCAGCGGCTCGCCCGCCGTCACCGTGTCGTTCTCGTGGACCACGATGTTCTTCGACTTCGGGATCAAGTACTCGTGCGTGTCGCCGACCTCCGGCTTCACCAGCACCTTCCGCTTGCCCTTCGTGTCCTTGCCGAACGAGATGATCCCGTCGACCTCGGCCACGACC
>JAUHYN010000357.1 GCA_030426505.1 bacterium
GCCGGCACCGCGCGCTCGCCGTCGGTGTTCGACGGCGTCCCGCCCGCGCTGGACACCGCGTTCACGCAGGACGTCCAGTTCCCCGATCCGACCCTCCCGCCGACGACGCCGACGCCGGGGACGCCCCCGGAGCCGACTTCGAAGTAGAATCACTCGTCGTGCCGCGCCCGCACCACGCGCTGTTCGCTCTCGCGCTCCTGTGCGGCTGCCCCACGCCCGAGTACGACTACCCGCCCGGCGCCCCCGAGGTCGCGCGCTTCGAGGTCGTCCCGCACATCATCGACGCGGGCGAAGACGTCACGGTGCGGTGGAAGACGCGCGACGCGCGCGCCGTGCGCTTGGTCGGCGTCGACGGCGCGCCGACCGAGGTCGCCGCCGAGGGTGAGACGACCTTCACGCCGACCGCGAGCGGGGAGCTCGAGCTCGTCGCGACGGGCTACGGCGGCGAGCGGCGCGCGCGCGCCACGTTCACCGTGCGCTCCCCGAACCCGGTCCAAGTCGTCTCGCTCACGGTCGAGCCGCGCCTCGTACGGCCCGGCGAAGCGGTGACCGTCCGCTGGCAGACGCAGGACGCGTCGCGGATCCGCGTGCGCACCAGCGAAGGTGTCTCGCTCTACGACGGCGATCTCGCGCGCGGCGGAGCGACGTTCCGCCCCGAGCGCGGCGTCGAGGTGACGCTCGTCGCCGAAGGGTTCATGGGCCCGATCGCCAGCTCGGTCTTCGTGTCCACCGAAGAGGGGCTCCCGTTCATCCACGCGTTCCTCGCCGACCCACCGATCGCCTCCACGCGCGACACCGTCCGCATCGCGTGGCTCACGAGCCGCGCCACCGAGGTGGAGCTGTTCGAGCGCATCGACGACGCCTGGACCTCGATCCTCGCGCAGCCCGCGACGAACCAGACGTTCTGGCACCCCATCCAGACGAACCCCGGCACGCGCACCTTCCGGCTGGAGGCGCGTAACGCGACCGGCGCGGTCGCGTCGGAGGCGACGTCCGTCGTGCTCGGGACGCGACAACCGACGATCCTCACGCTCACCGCGACCCCCGCGGTCACCGGGTTCGGCGGCACAGTGCGCGTCGAGTGGTCGGTCGTCGAGGCGCGCGACGTGGTGCTGTCGACGATCAATCTCGGCGCCCAGGACCTGCCGTTCGTCGGGGCGCGCGACGTCACGGTGTACTCGACCGGTGACATCACGCTCGTCGCGACCGACGACTTCGGCGCGTCGACGTCGCGATCGGTCCGCGTCACGGTCGACCCGACCTTCCCCGAGATCCAGCAGTTCGCGGTGCTCCCGGATCGCGTGTCCCTCGGATCGCCCGTCGAGATCCGCGTGTTCGTCCGCGGCGCAGACGCGGCCGCGGTCCGCACGGAAGACGGCACCGAGATCCCGCTCCCGACGATCCCGACCACGTGGACGCCGACGGAGACCACCGTCCTCTCGCTGGTCGCCACCAGTTCGTTCGGCGCGACGATCGCGCGCAAGCGCGTGGCGGTGAACGAGGCGCCGGTCATCGAGGCGTTCGAGATCGCGGCCAGGACCGTGCGCCGCAACCGCCCCACCCGGCTCGGCTGGCGCACGCGCGACGGCATCGCGGCGCGCGTGCGCATCAACGGACTCCCGGTCGCCGTCGAGCCCGACGAGGGCGCCCTGCGCACGACGTACAGCTCCGCGGTCGAGACCAACCTCGCGTTCGAGCTCACGGGCGCGAGCGGCCAGACCGTCAGCAGCACCGCGACGATCGACGTCCTCCCCGCCGCGACCGGTTCGGGCCAGGAGCAAGAGCCCAACGGCAGCCCCGCGACCGCGCACGTGCTCGACGCGCTCGCGCGCCCGGTCGTCGCCGGGACGCTCCCTGCCGGTCTCGTCGGAGCGGATGACGTCGACTGGTACGCGATCGACGTGCGACCGAATCAGCGCCTCGTGGCGACGACGGCGCCCACGCTCGAGCCGTGTGCCGGGCTCCTCGTCACGATCTTCGGCCAGGGCCCCTACGGCGAGGCGATCGGCCCCTACGGGACGTCGTCGGGGCTCGACTGCCCCGAGCTGTCGGCGGCGGCGTTCCCGGGGTTGGCCGACGCGCCGGAGATCGTGCTCGTCCGGTTCGAGCGCCCGCCCGGGCTCGACCCGGGGATCGAAGCGCCGTACCAGCTCGACGTCACGTCCGAGCCGCGCGGCTGCGGCGACGGGATCCTCGACGACGACGAGACCTGCGACGACGGGAACGTCAACTCCGGCGACGGCTGCGGCAACACGTGTCACCTCGAAGGCACCGACGAGATCGAGTCGAACAGCAACATCAGTCGAGCGACGCCGTTGATCGTCGGCGTCCCCGCGTTCGGGCACCTCGCCCCGCGGGACCCCGACGTGTGGCAGTTCGACGTCGCGCCGGGGCAAGAGGGGCCGTACCGCATCGACCTCACGAACGGCAGCGGAGCGTGCGGCGTGGACGCGACCGTCACCCTCCTCGATCGCACGGGCCGCGGCCTCCTCGAGCGTGAACCGACGTCCGGCTGCGTCACGCTCGACGGCCCGTTCACCGTGCTGACGGCCGGGACCTACTTCGTCGTGATGGTGCCCGGGACCGGCGCCCAGTGGCCCGTTCGGACGGAGTACCGGCTCGCGGTCACCGCGGGCCCCTGAAGCGCCGCCGCGGGTAGGACTCGACAACGGATCTGCTCCGTGACAAAGCCGACGGCACGTGATCTCGACGGTCGAGAAAGTCCTCTTCTTGAAGTCGATCGATCTGTTCAGCCAGATCCCCGGGGAGGACCTCGCCCGCGTGGCGCAGATCGCCGAGGAGATCGACTTCGAGCCGAGCGACACCGTGATCTCCGAGGGCGAGATCGGCGACTCGATGTACCTGATCGTCGACGGCCGCGTTCAGGTCTTCAAGGGGGACCGCCTCGTGGTCGAGCTCGGCGAGCGCGAATGTGTCGGCGAGATGGCGATCCTCGACAGCGAGCCGCGCAGCGCGACCGTGAAGACACAATCGGCCGTCCGCGCGCTGAAGATCGAACGCGAGGACTTCTACGATCTCATGAACGAGAAGCTCGAGATCGCGCAGGGCATTATCAAGGTGCTGACCCGTAGGCTGCGCAAGACGACCGCGCGTTGAACACCCGACCGCCGTTAGAAGGCTGACACCCGCGTCGGAGTTTCCTGCCCCCCTCCGTAGGTTTTTCGTTGGGTGGTGGTATGGGTCTGTCCTGTGCAACCCTTGGGAGCCGTGCGTTCGCTCCTCGTCGCCCTGCTCGCCGGTCTCACGATCGGCGGCTGCTCGTGCGATGGCGACGTGGTGGTGGGCGGCACGTCCTCGCTCGCCGTCGATCGCCTCGTGCTCGACTTCGGTCGCGTGTTCATCGGGCAGAGCCGCACGGAGACGCTGATCCTCTCCGCGCCCGGTGAGATCCAAGTCGAATACGCCGCCTCGTTCTTCGGCAACGCCGCGGGCTTCGCCGCCGGCCCCGCGCAGGGCCGCATCTCGCCCAACAACGGGCTCGAGATCGTGGTGCGCTTCGACCCGCAGGTCGCGGGGAGGCGCGAGGCCGCGCTGATCTTCTCGAGCGACGCGACGCGCAACGCGACCGTCGCGGTGGAGCTGCGCGCGATCGCGGTGGAGCCGCCCGACTGCGAAGACGGCAACGGCTGTACCGTCGACGTCTTCGATCTGCAGGCCGGCGTCTGCATCCACCGCGCCGAGCGCCTCGCGTGCGACGACTTCAACGCCTGCACCATGTCCGACACGTGCGTGGAGGGCGTGTGCCTCGGCGAGTCGCGCAGCTGCGACGACGGCGACACCTGCACGGACGACTTCTGCGATCCGCGGATGGGCTGCGTGAACGTCGTGACCACGAACTGCGACGACGGCAACCCGTGTACCGAGGACATCTGCCGCCCGAACGGCGGCTGCGACAACATCGTCCTCGACGACGGCACGCCCTGCAACGACCTCGAGCAATGCACCGTCGCCGACATCTGCGTCGCCGGCCGCTGCATCGGAGTACCGGAGGGCATCGAGTGCGACGACGGCGATCCGTGCTCGACGATGGAGGCCTGCTTCGACGGCGAGTGCCTCGACCCGACCTACGAGCCGCCCGGCGTCGGCGACGTGAAGTTCGCGACGCCGGTCGGTCGCCTCGCGCCCGGCGCGGGCGGCAACGTGATCCTCGACCGCGCGGACACGATGTTCGTCGCGACCTCGTCCGGCGTCTCCGCGATCGACGAGTGCGGTGAGATCGTCTGGTCGAACGACGACCTCGGCCCGTCGAACTTCGCGGCGGCGGTGTCGTTCCCCGGGCTGTTGTCGCTGCCGATCGGCGACCGCATCGTCGACATCGACACGTCGACCGGCTCCGTGCTCCGCGAGATCTTCTTCGACGACGTCTTCGAGCGCGTCACCACCGCGACGACCGCCACCGTCTCGCTCGTGGTCCACGACGCCGCGGTGCGCGCGTCGGGGAGCCTCGTGGTGTCGGTGAGCCGCACGATCCTCGACGGCGCCACCGAGCGCTTCGATGGCGCGCTCGCCGAGGTCGACCCGACGCACTCGATCTCCACGCGCTTCATCAACCTCGGCGCGCGCTGGGCGCGCCGCGTGGCGATCGACGCGGACGAGGCCGTCGTCGCGATCGTCGAAGGCGGCCCGCCGGGCGCCGCGACCTCCCCCGCCCAGATGATCCGCTTCGGCGTCGGCGCCGTACCCGGCGATACGTGGTCCTCCGGCGAAATCGAAGCCGCGCGCACGGACCTCGCGATCGGCGAGGCGAGTGCCGTGTGGTGGTCGGCCGGGCTCCAGTCGTTCACCAAGGACGGCGTCCCGTTCGGCCTCGTCCCCGCGCCGCTCGACCCCGCGGCCGTCCACGCGGGCGCGCCGGTGGCGGCGGGGCCGTACGTCCACGTCGTCGTGCGCCGCGAGGACACGTCCACGCTCGCCTTCGCGCCGGGCGGGACCTACCACCTCCTCACGATCACCGCGTCGACCGGGGAGACGGTCAGCGACATCATGTTCACGGACCCGGTGGTCGGGATGAGCCCAGTCCTGGACGCGGCCGGGAACGTCTTCGTCCTGACCGGCGCCGGGACGCTGTTCGCGTTCACCGCCCTCGGACAGCCGATCTTCTTCGCGGAGCTGCCGATCGACACGTCGCGTCGCCTGGACGACATCGCCCTCGGTATCACGTCCAAGGGGGTCGTGGTGGGGGCAGCCGGCGGCCACGCGTTCGGCGTACAATCGATCCTCCCCATGTCGGGGGCCGCCTGGCCGCGGCACCGACGGGACAACCTGGCCACGGGGCACCGCTGATGGAACTCGAACGCTCGCGCGCCACTGTTCGTCGCTTCGCGACCGCCGCGCTACTCGTCACCGCGAGCTGCGGCGGCTGCGAGGACCCGGGCTTCGTCAGCCTCACGCCCGGCGTCGACGTGAACCCCCTCGTCCTCGACCTCGGCGAGGTGCCGCTCGGCGTGCGCGCGCAGGGCGTGTTCACGGTGAGGAGCCGCGGCGACGCGCCGCTGATGATCAGCCGCGTCGACCTCGAGGATCCGGGCGACTTCGAGATCATCAACGAGACGGGCCGCGTCCTCGCGCCCGCGCAGAGCGACGTCGTCCAGGTCGCCGCGCGCCCCTCCGAGCTCGGCGCCCAGGAGGCCACGCTCGTCATCGAGTCCAACGCGACCGAGAACCCGCGGATCGAGATCCCGGTGCGCCTGATCGGCGTGGAGCCCCCGCCGTGCGACGACCTCAACGTCTGCACGACCGACGTCTTCGACACGGAGCTCGCCGCCTGTACGCACGAGTTCGCCGACGGCACGCCGTGTCAGGCCGCCGACCGCTGCATCATCGACGCCGTCTGCTCGCGCGGCGTGTGCCTCGGCGCGACGAAGACCTGCAACGACAACAGCGTCTGCACCCGCGACCTGTGCCGCCAGATCGACGGCGAGTGTGTCTTCCTCGACAACGAGATCGCCTGCGAGGACGACAACCCCTGCACCGCGGACTTCTGCAGCCCCGAGGGCTGTGAACACGTCCCGCTCTCGAACGGCACCGCGTGCGATGACGGCGACCTCTGCACGCAGGGCGACGCCTGCTTCGCGGGCGCGTGCGTCGGCACCGGGATGCCCGACGGCACGGCGTGCGACGACAACGACACGTGTACGGTCGAGGACACGTGCCGCGCGGGCGTCTGCTCGGGCACGTCGATCATCGCGTCGAAGGCCGAAGGCGAACACGTCTTCACGTACGACCTCACTGACTGGCCGGAGCGCGCGTTCCTCCACCGCCGCGAGGTCAGCATGTCCGACGACGGCATCTTCTACGGCCTCGATCACCTGAACCTCCCGAACGACCAGGGGCTCACGCACGTCGTCTTCGCGTTCTCGCAGTGCGGGACGCCGGTCTACGAGTTCGCGTACCGCCCACCGGACGCCCACGTGCGCGTGAGCTACGTGCGCCGCGCGATGCAGATCGGGATGAACAACCAGGTGCGCATGGTCGTCGGCGTGCGGCAGCAGCCGATGAACGGCTACGAGCCGCAGACCACGACGTACCTGTTGAACGACGCCGGCCAGGTGCTCCTCTCCGGCGTGCAGACGCTCGGCGGCGAGACCGGCCGCTCGCTCCTGCCGGACGGCTCGCACATCTTCGGCGTGGTGTGGCCGCTGTCGTCGCACACGCCCACGCCCGAGAACCCCGCGCGCCAGAACCTCGTCGTGGTGCGCGAGGACGTCTCGGGCAACGTCCTGTGGCGCCACGAGCGCGAGTCGTCGGACTGGGCCGAGTTCCTCGGCGTGGCCGGGCCGCGCGTGTTGTTCTGGGCGCAGGGCCGCTTCGGCGCGCTCGACTTCAACACCGGCGCGACGGTCTGGTCGCAGGAGACCCCGTTCATCACGAAGGAGATGGCGCTCGCCACGAACCTCGACCTCGGCGTCGCCCGCGCGAGCAACCAGCTCATCGGCGTGGAGATCCTCAACGGCACGCAGGTGTTCCGGTTCCCCGAGACGTCGACGTTCGAGTACATCCCGCGCACCGACCCGGTGATCTCGGCGGACGGCCGCGTGCTCGTGATGATGGAGCGCCGCAACCCGGACACCTTCCAGCCCGAGACGCTGTCGTGGGTCGTGCTCGACGCCCAGGGCCAGGTCGTCCGCGAGACGATCCTCCCGTACACGTTCCCGCTCGACTTCCTCGAGACGCGCCACGAGGACTTCAACGACGACCCCTACCCGACCGTCGCCGACGACGGCGTCGCGTACATCGGCTACGGCGACACGTTCTGGGCGATCGACCCGAGCGGCAACATCCGCTGGACGTACACCTCGACGATCGAGAACGCGTTCACCGGGACGGTGCCGCTACTGCGCGACGACGGCATCATGCTCATCAACGAGACCGGGCGACGCATCGTCGGCATCAGGACGAACGGCGGTCAGATGAGCGACGACGGGTGGGCGAGCTTCCGCCACGACAACGAGCGGACCAACTTCACGCCGTAGAGGTGAGACCTACAACGACGGGACGTCGCCGAGGTGCAGCTTCACCTCCGGGTCGTAATAGCTCCACTGGTAGTTCGTCCCCGGATAGCGCTGCGCGTGTCCGATGACTTCGATGCGATCGTAGCTCGAGAGGTCGGCGTCGATCTGGACCCCCGCGCCCCCGTCGCACCGCGCGTAGAAGCCACCGGCGGGCGGCGTGAAGATCGCCTGCTGCCAGCCGCTGGTCCCGAGGAAGTTCCGCGTGTTGTTGCGCATCCCGTACACGCTGACGCGGTACTTGTGGCCGTGGCACCCCTGCTCGTCC
>JAUHYN010000358.1 GCA_030426505.1 bacterium
AGTCACCCGAGAACAGCGACGGCGAGATCGAGCTCGTCTCTCCGATCGACAGGAAGAAGAACCCGTCGAACGGCACGACGCCCAGGTGCTCTTCCTCGAAGATCGGCGTCTCGGCGTCCTCGCGATCGTACAGACGAACGACCGCGTCGAACGGCTCGGTGACCGGCATCCCGGCCGTGTCCGTCAGGAAC
This sequence comes from bacterium, assembly GCA_030426505.1. Lineage (GTDB taxonomy): Bacteria > Myxococcota > Kuafuiibacteriia > Kuafuiibacteriales > Kuafuiibacteriaceae > JAUHYN01. The sequence continues at coordinate 192 of JAUHYN010000358.1, forward strand.
CCTTCGAACGGCAGCGTGACCTGCGCAGAGGCGACACGCGGCGCGCTCGCGGCGAAGGCGACGAAGGCAAAGGTTAGGGCAGCTCTCGTGTTCATGTCCGACTCGTTCCCGTTTCGTTTCTTCTTCTCAGCGCCCCGCGCCGGGGACCACGCCCCCGCGCAGCCGGTGTTGGCCGCTGCTCGCGTCGCCCGTGCCGTCGACCCGGAGGCGACCGTTCATGTCGTGCGCCGGGCTCGACGCGCGACCGGTCGCCGGCGCGAGGTTGACGCTCCGCAACACCCGACCGAGGGGCCCGCCGTCGCGCGGGGTGCCGGCGTCGACCGGGCCTCCGTCGCGCGGGGTGCCGGCGTCGTCTTCGACCTGGCCGGCGTCGCGCGGGTCGCGGGGGGGCTCTTCGGGGTTCGCGCACGCGGTCGCGAGGACGATCCCGAAGCTCAAGGCGAAGCGACGCACGGGACCGTAGGTGCCCCGATCCGAGACAAGGTCACAAGGGCAAAGTCCCAACCCGCCCAGGTTTTCTTCAACGCGTGGAATTCGGACCGATCGACCGCGCGGGTTTCCGTACCTGCCCCCCGATCAAGGCCAGGGGAGGCCGCCGCCGATCTCGTCGTCGAAGCCGTACTCGGCCGGGTCGCGGACGTCCTTCACCACGAACGGGAGGATGAGCGTGAGCTGCACGGCGTCCGGCGTGTCGAGGTTCTGGCCGGCCACGAATCGGCTCACCGACAGCTGCCCGATCAGCGGCACCGGGAACTCGCCGCGCAGGAACGGCCCGAGGAAGTTGAAGTTCACGCCGACCCCCATCACCAGGTTCCCGCGCACCGTCCGCCACGCGTAGCTCGCGCGCTTGCGCGCCGCGCTCTCCGCGAACCGATTCTTCAGCTCCGTGATCCGCTGCTCTTCCTGGATCGTCCCGTCCGCGACGAGCTGCTCGACCTCCGCGCGGATGTCCGCCTCGGTCTTGTACGGCGACGTCCCCTCCGGGCGCGGACCGATGTCGCCCACCGAGTCGCGGAAGTGGTGGAGCGCGTTGAGCGACACACCGACCGACAGCCACTCGAGGATCTGGAAGTTGACGTACGAGTACAGATAGATCGTGTCGCCGAGCTTGCGCTGGATGTCGACGCGGTCGTAGCGCGTCGCGATCGGCACGAGCTGACCGTCGTCGAGGTACTTGTCGATCAGCTCCTCTTCGCTGATCTCCCCGCGCGCGAGTTGGTCCTCGAGCTCGGGTGAGAACGACACCGTCCCCAGGCGCGTCGTGAACGTGTCGCCGAACGAGATCTCGTACCCCGCTGAAGCGCCGATCCGCAGGCGCCCGAGCGGCAACGTGATCGCCGCGAGGAGCGCCGCGTCCCACTGGCCGTCGCCGAGCTTCACGTCGAAGAGGTCGTCCGGGTCGTCCTGCTTTCCGGTCGGGAACACGACGTAGCCGAGCGCGGCGAGGTTGAGATCGCGCCCGTGGAAGAACTGGTACTTCGCGCCGAGGATCAGATCGCGGAAGCCGGCGTAGGTGCGATCGCCGAACCCGCGCTGCACGCCGCCCTGCGTGACGACGCGATCGATCACCGGCGCGTAGTTCAGGCACCGGCTGGTCAGCGCGCGGTTGAGATCGCCGATGTTGAAGCGGTACGGCTCGCCGACGTCCTCGACGATCTGGTCGAAGTTCTCGACGAGGTCGAAGTCCTCACCGCAGTCGAGCGCCTGCGGATCCTTCACGCGCAGCGTGGACGTCGCGCCCTCGAGCGAGGCGTTCAGCGTGTACTTCACGTTCTGGTACGGGAGCAGCCCCACGAACGTGAGCCGCTCCGTGATCCCGAACGCGAGGAGGAAGTTCACCGCGAACGAGCGCTGCGTGCCCTCGAAGCTCGTGACCCCGAGCGAGCCGTACAGCGCCTCGAACGTCGCCGCGTTCTCCGGGTTGCCCGCGATCAGCTCCGACAGATCGATCCCGTTGAAGTCCGCGATCAGCGACTCGCGCGACAGCTGCCACCCGCGCCCGAACCGCTGCAGCGTGCCGGGCCCGTAGCCGATGGCCGGCTGGATCGCGAGGCCGCCCGCGCCGGCCGGGAGGACGTCCGCGTCCGAGACCCCCTGGGCCCACCCCACCTCCGGATTCACGAGAGCGATCAGGATCGGGAGGAGCAGGACACGACGGGCCATCGAGCGACGACGCAGAAATCAGGTTTTGTGAGGGGGGGCAACGACCAATGACGGAGGGCGCAACCGACCAAGACGTCGCATTTTCGACCGCCGCGCGCGTCGCGGTCGAACGCGATCGACGCTGGCGCCGCGTCCCGCGTAGGATCGATCCGCCGCGATGGACTGGACCCCGCAACGCACGCGCGTCGACGAAGCCGCCTTCGACGACCGCCGCCTCGGCCCCTACCGCCTGGGGCGCCGCGTCCGCGTGACCGCGCTCGGCGAGGTGCGGCTCGCGATCGGGGATGCGTTCGAGGAGGTCGTCGCCATCGAGCGCTGCGAGCTGCTCGGTTCGCTCGGCGGCTCCGAGCGCGCGCTCCTCGCCGACGTCGCGCACGTGATCGGCCTGCGTCACCGGCACCTCGTCGAGGTGCTCGGCGCCGGCGTCGACGGCGAGGTCCCGTACATCGTCCGCGCGCACCGGCTCGGCGTCCCGCTCGCCGACGCCCACGAGGCGGCCGGCGAGCTCGAGCTCGCGACCGCGGCCGGGATCCTCCACGCCGTCCTCGAGGTCGTCGGCTTCCTCGCGAACGAGGGGCCGTCGCCGGGCGCGTGTGCGTTGGGGGGCTTCGACGAGGACGACGTCCTGCTCGGCTACGACGGCACCGTCCACCTGACCAACACCGGCATGCGCCTCGTGCGCTGCCCGAACGGCGACGCCCTCCGCGCGGATCTCTCCAGCGCGATGGTCCTCGCGCAGACGCTCGATCCCACCGGCGCGCTCGCCGCGTGCTTCACGCTCGACACCGACGCGACCGAGACGGCGCACCGCGTTCGACGCGCCTACCGCGACGCGTGCGCCAAACGCCAAGAGCTCGTCGGCGGGCTCCTCCGCCGCCACTTCGATCTCCAGATCCAAGCCGACCGCGCCTTCTTCGGTCTCCCGACGCTCCACTGATGCGCGCCGATCCCGACGACTCCGCCGCGTCCCGAGACGACGGCGGTGCGCCCGTGATCGACGAGGCCGCGGAGCGCGCCGCTCGCATCCGGCTCGCGGCGTTCTACTTCTTCGCGTTCGGTGGGCTCGGCGGGATGCTCCCGTTCCTCCCGATCGTCCTGCGCGATCGCGGCTTCGACTCGTACGCGATCTCCGCGGTGATGCTGTTGTTGCCGCTGAGCAACCTCTTCGCGCCGCCGCTGTGGGGCCTGCTCGCCGACGCCTTCAACGCGCGCGTCGCGGCGATCCGCGCGACGGGGATCGGCTGCGCCGTCGGCGCGCTGCTCCTCATTCCGGACGCGGGGCTCCCGTTCGCGATCCTCGGGATGGCGACGTACTGCTTCTTCCGCGCGCCGATCATCCCGCTCGCCGACTCCGCGACGTACGCCGCGCTCGGCGCGCGCTCCGATCACTACGCGCGCATCCGCGTGTGGGGCTCGGCCGGGTTCGTGGTGGTGTCCGGGATCGTGGGTTACGTCGAGGCGACGAAGACGCCGGTCCTCATGTTCGGCATCACCGCCGCCGCGTACGCGTGCGCCACGATCGCCGCGCTCGGGCTCGTCGCGCCGCCGCCGGAGCGTCGCCCCGGCGTGTTGAGGAAGGCCGTGCGCGCCGTGCGCGGGACGACGCTCCCCGCGCTGTTCCTCGGCTCCGCGTTCTACTACGTGGGCCACGGGGCGTACGACGTGTACTTCGGCCTGCACGCGAGAGCGCTCGGGCACAGCGACGCGTTCGTCGGCCTCGCGTGGGACGTCGGCGTCACGTGTGAGATCGGGTTGATGCTGATCGCGCCGCGCCTCCTCGCGCGTCGCTCCGGTGCTTCGCTGTTGGTGGTCGGCGCGGCGGCGTCGATCGTGCGGTGGGGCGCGTTGTCGATCGCCGAGAGCGCGCCCGCGATCCTCGCGGCGCAGACGCTCCACGCGCTCACGTTCGGGCTCTGGTACGTGTCGCTCGTGAAGTTCGTGCAGGGCAAGGCGCCGGACGCGCTCCGCTCGAGCGTACAGGGGCTCGCGCAGGCGTCGATGGCGATCGGGATGATGGGCGGCTACCTGGGTGGCGCCGAACTGAACGAACGCTTGGGCGGGGCCGCGGTATTCCAGCTCGCGACGGCGGCCGCGTTCGTCGCGATGATCGTGTACGTCTACCTCGTGTTCGCCGACCGTCGCTTGTGATCGCGGCGCGCCGCGGCGCACCATGAAGAGACCCCGATGTGGATCTTCTACTTCGTGGGGCTGCTCTGCCTCGTCGCCGTCCCCGTCGTCGCGTCGTTCATCGCGGGGCAGTTCCTGTTCGGTTCGATGTGGTGGGGCCGGCACCTCTTCTCGCGCCGGCGCGACGTCCTGCAAATCGCGGGGCCGAGCGGCGCGCTGGTCCCGGCGCAGAACAACGAGCGCAAGAAGCTCGACCGGGTGCTCGTCTCCCGCCGCAGCGCGCTCGGTGAGGATCGCACGACCGTCGTCGACGGCGTGACGATCACCGTCCGCGCGCAGCCGCGCATCGTCGACGAGCAGGGTGAGCGCGTCGGCTTCCCGTGGACGCGCGAGGACCGGCGCACGGCGCGCGCCGTCATGCACCTCGCGCTCGTCGCGGACCTCGCGGGCACGACGCCCTCTTCGCCGCCTTCATGACCGGCCGCCTCCGCGAAGCGGTGATCGATACGGATCGCATCGGCATCCTCGACGGCTGCGTGGTGCTCGAGTCCGCGTTCGCCGCCGACCAGGCGCGGGTCGAGCGTTTGCTCGGCGCGCTCGGCCACGCGTGTCGACGCCTGCGCACGTCGGCGAAGGACGGCGCGATCGACGTCGCGGCGCTGCTGCTCGAGACGCTCGAGTACGACGGCGACGTGGTCGTGCGCGCGCGCGCGATCGCGCTCGCGGTGGAGGACGACGCCCCCGAGGTCCGGCTCGCGGCGGCGCGTCACCTCGGCGAAGACGGCTTCGACATCGCCGTCGCGACCCTACGGGACTTCGAGGCGTCGAGCGCGCTGCGTCAACGCGCCTTGCGTTTCCTGATGCGGCGCTTCGACTTCGAGCGGCTGCGCCCGCTGCTGTACGACGTGCTCGAGGACGAGGACGATCGCCTCGCGCTGATCGCGGTGCGTCGGCTCGGCGAGCTCGAGGATCGCGCGAGCCTCCCGCAGCTCTGCGCCGCGACCGCCCACTCCACGCCGGATCTCGCGGCGGGGATCGCGCAGGCGCTCGGGGCGATCGGGGATCCGGAGGCCGAGCTGACGCTGCTCGAGCTCTTCGCGCGCAACCACGTGGACGTCCGCATCGCGGCGGCCGATGCGCTCGCCACCCTCGGGAGCGCCGACGCGGTGGTGCCGTTGCTCGCGGCGGCGGAGTCGGCGCGAACGCCCCACGCGCTGAGGGTCGCGGCTTCGAGCGCCGTGCAGATCATCCAGTCGCGGCTCTCGGGGCAGTCGGGGGCGCTGTCGGTGCTGACCCCGCCGGACTCGGGGCAGCTCAGCTTGGATCCCGCCGGGCGGGGCGCGTTGAGCGATACATCCGCTGACAAATCGGATGCGATCGAACTAACGGATTGAGCGTCCATGTCCGACGAGCAGCAGGGTCCGGTCGGTAAGCGTCAGCGCTTCTTCAAGCTCGCGTCGATGACCGCGTCGGTCGCCGGCAACTACGCCAAGTCGCGCGTGAAGGGCGCGTTCCAGTCGGCGGAGGAGGCGGCGCTGGACCGCGCGAAGTCCTACGCGGAGTCGGGCGAGCGCATCGCGCAGACGCTCGGTGAGTTGAAGGGCGCGGCGATGAAGCTCGGCCAAATGGCCTCGATCACCGCGGACGTGTTGCCGAAGGAGATCCAAGGCGCGCTGACGAAGCTGCAGAAGGAAGCGCCGCCGATGCCGTACGAGGTCATCGCGGATCAAATCTACGCGGAGTTCGGTTCGCGGCCAGAGATGTTGTTCGATCACTTCGAGCCGGAGCCTTTCGCGTCGGCGTCGATCGGACAGGTGCATCGCGCGCGCGTGGACGACGGCCGCGAGGTCGTGGTGAAGGTGCAGTACCCCGGCGTCGACGGTTCGGTGGACTCGGACCTGAGGCACCTCAAGCTCGCCATCCGCGCGAGCGGGTTGGTGCGCACTGGGACCAAGCAGAACCTCGACGACCTCTTCGCGGAGATCCGTGAGCGCCTCCACGAGGAGCTCGACTACTGCAACGAGGCAGACAACGTCCGCCTCTTCCGCGACTTCCACAAGGACCACGACTTCGTCGTCATCCCGAACGTGGTCGGCGAGCGCAGCAGCAAGCGCGTCCTCACGCTGACGTACGAGCCGGGCGTCGACATCAATCACCTCGACGAAGCGGGCTTCACGCAGGAGGCGCGTGATCGCATCGGACGCAACCTCTTCCTCATCACGCTCGAGCAGCTGTTCGTGTTGCAGGCCCTCCAAGCGGATCCGAACCCGGCCAACTTCGCGTTCCGCGAGGACGGCACCGTCGTCATGTACGACTTCGGTTGTGTGAAGCGCGTGAAGCCCGAGATCGCGGAGGCGTACCGGCGCACGTTGCGCGCCGGCGTCGACGAGGACTACGCGGCGGTGGAGCAGGGCCTTCTCGAGCTCGGCGCGCGCCGGCCGGACGGCCCCGCCGTCGAGCACGACTACTACAAGCTGTGGCGCGACACGTTGTTGCTGCCGTTCAAGTCGGAGGAGCCCTTCGACTACGGCGCGTCGCAGATCCACGAAGACGTGAAGAAGCTGATCCCCGGGATCCTGAAGCGGCTGAACTCGTTCCAGGCGCCGGTGGAGATCGTGTTCGTGGATCGCGTCGTCGGTGGTCACTACGGCAACCTGCGCACGGTGCGCTCGCGCGGGCGCTTCCTCGATCTCGTGCTCCCGTACTTCGAAGAGCCGCCGCGCTCGATCGCCGCCGACTACGCTTGATCGCCGCTGCGTGGTAGACGCCCCGCATGATCGCGGTGCTGCTCCTCGTCGCGGCTCAATCCACCCAGACTGCGACCGTCGCCACCGACCGCCTCGACGCGCGCGGGCAGGGCGCGTCGCTCGCGTGGGAGATGCGCTCGAAGCTCACGAGCGGACTCGTCACCGAGGAGGAGGTCATCCGCGTGGTGACTTCGCTCCCGGTCGCGGACCAGCGCGCGTTCCTCGGGGCGTGGACGATGGCCGCGCCGTCGACGCAGGGCGCCGTGCGGATCCGCGCGGCGGTCGAGGACTCGATCCACCACGGCCCGGAGATCGAGGCGCGCACGGAGCCGGGGAAGGCGAAGGTGCCGCGGCTGCCGCCGTCCGAGACGCCGCTGGCGCGCTACGAACGTGACCCGAACGAGCAGTACGACGAGCGCCCGTCGGACGCGCCGAGCCCCTTTGCGGCGGGGGCGCTGTCGTTCTTCCTCGGCCTCGGGATCGGCAACTACTACGCGGGCTCGTACCTCTACGGGATCGTGATGGCGGGCATCGAGGTGCTCGGCCTGTTCGTGG
>JAUHYN010001444.1 GCA_030426505.1 bacterium
CTCGATGAGGTCCGTGGGGTCGTACGTCTTCTTGCACGCCTCGCAGACGTCGCCGAACTGGTCGGGGGTCTTGCAGTTCGGGCACGTGCCCTTCACGAAGCGGTCGGGGAGGAAGCGCTTCGCCTCCTCGTCGTAGAGCTGCTTCAGCATCCGCTTCTCGACGTAGCCGCCGTCCTTCAGCCGCCCGTAGATCTCCTCCGCCCACTTCCGATTCTCCGGCGCGTTGGTGGAGTGGAAGCTCGCGAAGTCGATCCCGAACGCTTCGAGGTCGCGGACGTGCTCCTCCGCGAAGCGCGCGACGAACTCCTCCGGGCTGACGCCGGCCTTGCGCGCGTTGAGCTCGATGGGCGTCCCGTGGGTGTCGTCGGCGCAGATGTAGTAGGCGTCCTCGCCCGCCATGCGCAGCGCGCGCACGTACACGTCGGTCATCGTGTACTCGACGAGGTGTCCGATGTGGATGCTCCCGTTCGCGTACGGCAGCGCCGCGGTGACGATGGTGCGATCGCTCATGACCGCGGAGACTGTCACAACGCCTGCCGGTCGGCGACCTCGAATGGCACGTGCCCCGCGAGCACCAGACACATCTGCTCGGCGATCATCTGCGGGTTGAAGTTGTACGGCAGCTCCAACTGCCGCCGCGCCTCCAGCACGGCCTCGATCCGGCGCAGGATGCGCGACAACCCGCGCCGAGCCGCCAGCTCCGCGAGCTCCGCCTGCCGATCCACGTTCGCGATCCGCTGCCCCGACGGCTCGGCCGCGAGCAGCATCTGGTCGTGCAGCCACGTGAGCAGCACGGTGATCGACGTGAGCAGCCCTTCGCGGTCGTCCGCGATCGTCGACGCGCCCTCCAGCGCGTCGATCGCCCCGCGCGGGGAGCGCGGCTCGAGCTTCTTGTCGAGCTCGGCGACGCGGTCGCGGCGCTCGATCACTTCGGTGGGATCCAACTCGATCGCGCGCCCGATCGATCCCGAGGACAGCGCCGCGAGGAGCATCGCTCGCTCGGCGTCCACGCCGAGGCGCTCGGCGACCATCTGCGCCACGCGCTCGTCGGGGATCGGCTTGAACGCGATGCGCTGACACCGCGACACGACGGTGGGGAGGATCGATCGCAGGCGCGAAGTGACGAGGATGATGTGCGAATCGCCCGGCGGCTCTTCGAGCGTCTTGAGGATCGCGTTCTGCGCCTGCCAGACCATCTTCTCGGCGTCGTCGATCAGCAGGATCTTCTTGCCGCCCTCGACCGGTCGCAGCGCCAGCTGTCGCGTCGCGTCGCGGATTGCCTTGATCTTGAGGTTGCGCTCGTCGGTCGCGATCTCGGTGTAGTCGCCGTGGTTGCCGCCCTCGAACTTCTGGCAGCCGGGGCACACGCCGCAGGCGGTGTCCGGGCTGCGGTCCCCGCCCGTACACAACAACACCTGCGCGAGGACGCGCGCGGCGGTGCGCTTGCCGACGCTCTTCTGCCCGACGAACAACAGCGCGTGCGGCACGCGGCCCGAACCGGCCAGCGCGGCGAGGCGTCGCGTGGCCTCTTCCTGTCCGACGAGCTGTTGGAAGGCGACGACCACGCGCGAGGCTTAGCAGCCCGTTACGGTTCAGTCATCCGCCGCCGCGAGGCGACGCAGGTACTCGTCG
>JAUHYN010000359.1 GCA_030426505.1 bacterium
CCTCGCGGCTCGCGCGCGCGTTCCCTCCCGCGCTCGCCTACCTCTCGGGGGCGACGTGTCGAGTGAATCGCTTCGAGGAGCGGGCGCTCGTCGCGCCGGGCCGCGCGCCCGCGCGCGAGCTCGACTTCGACGGAGACGGCCGCGCGGATCGATTGGTGCTCGACCGGACGGTGGCGTCGTCCGTCACGGCGTCGGTCGCGCTCGCGGGCGGCGCGCTCGCCGCCTGGGCGCGGTTCACGCCGTCGGACGTGCCGATCGCGGCCGGCGACTTCGACGGGGACGGGCGAATGGATCTGTTCGCCGTCGTCCGCGATGAGAAGCTGAAGCGCGACGACGCGTGGGTCGCGCTCTCGGACGGACAGCGGTTCTCACCCGCGATCTGGGGCGTGATGCCGCAGGATCGCGCGTGGTCGATCGCGGACGTCGACGGCGACGGTCGCGACGACGTCGCGCTCGGATCCGATCGAGCGTTGATCTGGGTCGCGTTGTCCGCGGCACGCGCCGACGCCGATGAGTGCCAACGTGACGCTGGTCGGGCCGGGTGAGTTGCTCGCGTTCGCCGCGCCCGAAGGCGGTGTCCGACCGCACGACGTGGCGCGTTACATCCGGGACCGCGCGAACGATCGGTGGATCCGGACCAACAACCCGTTCGTCGGGAGCTGGGCCCCCGGCTACTGGGAAGAGGTCGAGGAGGTCCCCGCCGAGGTGCGATTCGATGTGAAGGTCGACGGCGACGCGCGGTGGGCCGCCCACCGCGCTCGTGATCGTGTCTTCGTCGCGGTCGATCGCGCCGCGCACGTCGAGGTGGATTCCTCGGCGTGTGCGCGCGTCCGCCGCTACGAGCGCGGCGTGTGGGCCGCGCCGCGCGTCGTCTCGGGCTCGCGCGTGTCCCTCGAGCGGAAGGACATCGCCGTCTTCGAGCTCGACGCGTCGGCGTGCCCCGCCGCGACGACTACATCCCGAGGACCTTCGTGATGGCCTTCATGAGGAGGTCGGGGTTGAACGGCTTCACCATCCACGCGGTGGCGCCGGCCGCCTTGCCCTCCTGGACCTTGGCCTTCGACGACTCGGTCGTGACCATGAAGATCGGCGTCTTGGTGTGCTGCGAGAGCTGACGGACCTTCGCGATCATCTCGATGCCGTTCATGACGGGCATGTTCACGTCGACGAGCATCAGCGACACCGCCTCCGACTGCGCGACCTCGTAGCCCTGCTGGCCGTCCTGAGCTTCGACGACGTCGAAGCCCTTGGAGCGCAGGAACATACCGGCTTGCTGGCGAATGGTGGCCGAGTCGTCGACGACAAGGATCTTGTGGCTCATGTGCGTTTCTCCTGTTGGGTGGTGTTCAAAGGAACATCATTTCTCCGACGGCGACTTCGTCGTCCGGCGGGTGATCGTTGGGGTCGAGCGCCGCCTCGCAGCGGTCTTCGATGAACGACTCGTTGAGTCGGCCGAAGGCCTCCAGAAGCGATCGCTTGAGCGGTGAGTCCTCGGCGCCATCGAGGGCGTCCAGGACGTGGTCCATGAAAGAGGTGACGCGATCCACGTGCTGTCCGGCCAAGGACAACGTCTGCTCGACGCGGTCCTGGAACTGCAGCTTCGTGAGCACCACGTAGTACTCGCTCTGCACACGCTCCGTTCGATCGCGCGCCGAAGCGACGGCACTCGAGACCGCCGCGTTGGCGCGCGCGAAGGAGCGCTCGCGATCGTCGTCCCCGCTGCGCATCTTCGCGTCGCTCTGCCGGCACGACGCGGCGATCGACCGGACCGACTTCGACATCTCGGGCAAGCGGTGCTGGAGCACCGTCGACAGCTTGTCCATCAGCGCCGCCGAGTCCGTCGCCCGCTTCGCGAGCGCCTTCATCTCCTCCGCGAGCGCGACGAGCGTGTCCTCGTCGGACTTCCCGCGCGCCGCCTCGACGCGCGCGTTGAACGCGAGGAGGCGGGCCTTCTTCGAGACGTCCCGCATCGTGGACGCGAGGGGCACCAGCTCGTTCGCGCCGGTCTCGATCTCGTCGGCGTTCGACTGGATCTGTTTCGACGAAGACGTGATCTCCGAGACCAGTTCCGTCACGGAGTGCAGCGCCTCTCGGAGCTGACGAACCACGTTGCCGAACTGATCGCCCGACTCGGACTCCTCGAACTGCTCGGCGAGGCTCTTGAGTTCCTCGACCTGACGCTCGCCCTCGGCGAGGACGACGGAGAGCCGTTCGCCCGCCGACAACACCTCGCGTTTCGTGAGGTCGATGCAGCTCTCGAGCATCGCCGAGAGCTCGGAGTTGCGTTCGCCGACGCGCGCGCGGACTCGCTGGGGAGATAGCGTTGCCATCGCCTAGACTCCCTGCTTCGGCTCGACGGGGAAGGACACCGAGAAGCGCGTCCCCACGCCCATCGACGAGGTCACCGCGATCGAGCCGCCGAGCTCGTCGCAGACGTCTTTGAGTGCGGCCATCCCCACGCCGCGGCCCGACGTCTCCGTGACGGTGGTCCGCGAAGAAACGCCGTCACTCAGCAGCGCGGCGCGCAGGTCGGCCGTCGACTCGGAGGGGAGGCCCATCGACTCCGCCTTGGCGGCGATGGCGTCCCAGTCGATGCCCCGACCGTCGTCTTCGATCTCGACCGTGCAGGTCCCGTCGACGACCTTCGTGGTGAGGCGGATGCGGCCCCTCGACGGCTTGCCGGCGGCGGCGCGCTCGTCGGGCGACTCGATGCCGTGGTCCACCGCGTTGCGGACGACGTGCGAGAACGCCGACCAGAACGTCGCCCACCGCTCGTGCGGAATGCGAACATCGTTCGGCTGGATCTCGACGTCGATCGTCCCCTTCGCGAGGCGCCGCCCCAGCGCGCGGGTCTGCTCCGCGATGCGCTCGAGCCGCACAGACGCGCGGTCGTGCCGCCAGTTGTCGAGCGTGGAGAGGATGACGTCGTAGCCCGCGCCCTCGTTGATGAGGTCGCGGAGCGCGTCGAAGTCGTCCGGCTCCACCTCGAGGAGCTCGCGGCCTTCCGGCGCGAGGACGGCGACGCGCTTCGTCAGGCCGGACCACGCTTCGACCAGGCGGTCGCGCTCCTCGGCGCTGAGGACTTCGCACGCCTCGTCGATGCGATCCTCGAGCTCGTGACAGAGCTTCGCGATCGTCTGGACGCCGAACAGCGCGCAGTTGCCCTTGAGCGTGTGGAGGCCGCGCTTCATCAGGATGATGTCGTCGCCGGCGGCCACGGCCTCGACGAGCGAGGTGGCCTCCTCGAAGAACTCCATGAAGCCGTCGCGGTCGACCATCAGGCGCTGGAACACCGCGAGGAAGTCGCGCTGCTCGGCCTCGGCGCGCTCGCGCTCCACCTGGGCCGTGATGTCGGAGACGATGACGAGGAGCTTCTCGACCTCGTCGCCTTCGCCGATGGGGCGGTACTCGAACGACAGGATGCGACCGTCGGCCGTCATGCGGTCGGGGAGCTGCGCGAGCGTGACCTCGACGGGCATGAAGCCCTCCCGCAGCGCGTCCCAACCGAGCTCGAACCAGTCCGCGAACGACGGGTCCTGCGCGCGGACCTGATCCGCGAACGCGAGACCCGGCTCGGGGGCGCCGAACCAGTCTTCGTAGCGCGCGGAGCACTCGGAGCTCACGGTCGCGTCGCCGTCGACGGTGGCGATCGCCTGGCCGACGTTGTCCATGACCAGACGCAGCGCTTGGTTGCGCGCTGCGAGGGCCTGCGTGCGCTCTTCCACGATCGACTCGAGGTTGGCGCGGTGATCTTCGAGCTCTTCGTCGCGACGCTCGATGCCGCTGAGCATCGCGTTGAACGCCTCGGTGAGGACGCCGAGCTCGTCGTTGCTCGTCTTCTCGACGCGAATCGAATAGTCGGCGCTGTCCCGGACACGCGCGGCGCTGTCGGCGAGCGCCTGAATCGGGCGCGAGATCACGCCGTGGAGGCGGAGCGCCGGGAGGAGGGCGAGGAACAGCGCGCCGACGAGCACCGCCATCGCGATCATCAGGAACTTCTTGGTGCGCGCCGCGATGTCCGCGGTCGACAGACCGACCACGAGGGTGCCGACGCGCTCGCCGTCCTTCTCGATGGGGCGCACGATCTCGAGCTGGTCGCCCGAGAACTTCGCGCCGTCGGACTTCGCGGCGAACGTCTCGGCCGCGACGGCGCCGCCCTCGCGGTGCCACTCGGCGAGGCGCGAGTTGTCCTCGTTCAGGTAGATGCCGGCGTGCATCGCGGTGGGCTCGCTCTCGAGCGTGCGCAGCACGTAGGCTGCGGACTCACCGTCGCCGAACGCGGCCGGGCCGTAAGCGCTCCCCGCGATCGCGTCCGCGAGGACGGTCATCGTGAGCTGCTTCGACTCCGCGAAGCTGACGCGGTCGTACCAGACGAAGGCCGCGCACGCCGCGAGCAGCGCGAAGGTGCAGACGCCGACGACGAGGCCGATGAGCTTGGTCTTGATGTTGGCTTTCATGGGAGCGGGATCACTTTCACGCCGTCGAGCGCCTTACCTTCGAGCTCGCTCTTCAGAGCGAACGAGATGGCGCCGGGGCTCTTCTTGACGAGTTCGATCGCGGCGTCGACCGCGTCGACGCTGTCCGGCTTCACGCCCTGACCGGCGAGCTGACGGCTCGTCCAGTACGCGTCGAAGCGCGAACCGGACATCTGGACGACCGGCTCGTAGAACGCGGCCGCGGCCGGGCTCTTGTCGCCGCGTACGACGAGCTTCACCGGCACGACGCCGTGCCAGAAGGCAGTGTTGCCGAGGAACATGCTCGACACCTTGCCGCGCGGGATCTTCTTGGTCGGGTTGCGCTTGTTGAGCAGCAACACCACCTCGTCGGCGTGCGCCGACGGGGCTCCGGCCAAGCAGAGCGCGGTGACGATCGAAGAGACGAGGAACATACGTCGCGCGAGGTTCATCGGCCGAGCTCCCACAGATACGAGAGCGAGAGACGAATCTCGGGGTAGATGACTGTCTCGCCGTTGTACTTCTGGATGTGTGCGCTGCCGTCGACCTTGAAGGCGACCTGCGGGACGGGACGGACCACTGCGCCCGCGGTGACCTTCCAGAACTGGCCATCGTCGGTGATGCCGGCTTCGGCGTCGCCGCCGAGGTCCTTCTCCGCGACGGTCTCCGGGTTCTTGTAGAAGTCGACTTGCCCGTACGGGATGAACGTGAAGCCGCTCTCGGTCGCGATCTCGTAGCCGCCTCGGGCGTAGAAAGTCTGGACCGCGTACTCCGCGACGCCCTGGACGCCCTGCATCGGATCGCCGTTCACGAAGAAGCGATCGAGTTGACGCTGGTTCAGGTCGCCGTCCGCGAGCGCGAGGGTCGAGTCGGGGTTGCGACGCGCGTCGTGGTTCGCTTGCCAGTACGCGGCCTGCAGGATGACGCCCGAGTACTGGATCTGGCCGTAGCCGCCGAACACCACGTAGCGATCGCGGTCCATCCAGTTGACGACACCGCCGCGCGGCGAGCCGTCGCCGACGTCGCGCGAGGGCGTCGCGTCGCCGCCGGTCCAGTAGAACGAAGTGCCGAGCGTGAAGAGCCCGCCGCCCGCGAGGCGGAGGTCCGCGCCGACCGGGAAGGAGCCCGCGGCGCGCTCGTCGTTGCCGGTCGCGACCGAGTAGCGGAGCGCGTAGCCGTTCGAGAACGCGTGCGTCCCGTGGAGCATGAGGTTCGTGGTCCGCGTGAGCATCAGGTGGTCTTTGTCGAAGAGCTCCGGCGGCTCGATGCCGATGAAGGTCGGCACCGCGTCGAGGATCTCGTTGTAGAGACCGAAGCGGCGGTACGTCTTACCGGCGCGGACGAGGAGCAGGTTGTCGAGGATCGGCGCCTCGACCCACGCGTTGCGGACCGCGATCGGTTCGTCGCCGGTCACACCGCCCGAGCCGGGCGCGGCGAGGTTCAGGAAGAAGCGATACTTCCCGTAGATCGTCCCCTGCACCATCGCGTGCAGGTTGAGGACGTCGAACTCGTAGGGGTTGGACTCGTAGAGCGTCTCGCCGTTGGCGCCGACGCCGGCCGGCGTGTCCGCGACCTGCTCGAAGTACGAGTCGATGTAGCCGTAGAAGCGCGCCTCGAAGACGGGCGCTTCCTCCTCGGCGAGGTCACTGAGATCGCCCCAACCCGCCGCGGAGTCCTCTTCCCCCCAGCCTTCTTCGGCGGCGGGTTCGGGTTCGGCCTCGACGGTTGCGGGCGCGACGGAGGAAGACTCCGTCTGGGCGAGTGAGGTGGACGAGGTGTGCATCGCCGCGAGGGCCAGGAGCCCGGCTGCGGCGCGTCGTCCGTGAGGATGGGGTTTGAACAAGACTTGGCGACCTCCGACAACACCGGTTCGGACGCGCCGGCTCGAAATGAAGCCGATGTGTACGCGCGGGTGATTCAGGGGCTCGCATCGGAACAGGGCTCGACCCGAGATCATCGAGACACGCGCGGATCGCTCACATCGCGGCGTGTATGGCCGACCACACCTGCATGAGCTTCGACTCCATTCATGGTCATGTGCTCCTCTTGGAGGGAGCACCTCACGGCGCCGTCTTGTCCGGCGCGTTGAAGGACGCCGGCTACCGCGTGTCCGTCGCGAAGAGCCCAGAGGAGGTGCTCTCAGCCACAGATCTCGATGCGTCGTTCGCGGCCATCGTCGCCCCCGTCATCGACTCCGCCAGCCTCAGCGCGGCCCTCACGAGCCTGCGCCACAAGAACCCCCACATCCCGGTCTTCGCAGGGGCCCCGGAGACGCCGCGGCACCGCTTCGATCGGCTCCTCCCGGGCGTGCCCGCCGCGCAGATCGTCGCGGCCGTCCGTGAGCGCCTCGATGCGCATCACTACGACGATCGAATCCTCTCGGCCCTCGTCGAGACCACCACGCGCATTCTGACCTCGAACGTCGCGGAGCTCGGCCTCGAGGTCACCGAAACGTTCATCCGCTACGACGCGCGTATGCTCGGGCAGGTCACGGCGATGCTCGACATCATGGGTACGGGGCTCGTCGGCAAGGTGATGATCTCTGGCGCGGCGGACTGGTTCGAACTTCAGTCCCGCGCGATGCTCGGCATCGACCAGCCCAACCAGTCGATGATCAGCGACATGGCGGCCGAGATCTCGAACGTGGTCGCCGCCGACGTGCGCACCCACTACCTCGGCCGCGGCCTCGACTCGGTGATGGGCACGCCCACCGTCTTTGGCGGCAGCGACGTCTACGTCCGCATCTACAGCCCGCGCCCGAGCCTCGTGACTCGGTTCGAGTCCCCGCTGTTCGAGGCGCCGCTGTTCGTCGAGTGGCTCCTCGAGCGCAAGGGCGAGGATCAGGCGGGCGAGGACCCGCTGATCGACGCCGGCGAGCTCGAGTTCTTCTAAGGGGCCCCGCGCGCTCCCCGCGCGCGCCCCGCCTCCCTCCTTCCTTCTCCCTTCTTCTCCACAATCAGGCTGCTGCGGAGGCCGCGCCGAACGCGGCCGCGCGCCGCTCCGTTCTGCCGGGGCGTCGCGCCGGTGCATCGGGCGTCGCGCACCGATGCGCGGTCCGTGGCGGTCGTGCGGTGGTCGAGAGAGGAGCGGGGAAGGGGAGCGTTCGAAGCGACGGCGACAGAGGAAGGCGGGCTCGGCGCTCCCGCATTCCGCGGCGAGCGGCGAGCCTCGGTGCGATCGCTTCGGCGCGGCCGATCGCCCAGGCGATCTAGTGCCAGCATTCGGAAGTCCGCTCCGCTTTTCGCGGCTCCCTTCGCGCCTACTCGCCGCGCGGCCTGTCGGCCGCCCTTCCGGGCTCCTCAGTTGTTGGGGCCCACCC
>JAUHYN010000360.1 GCA_030426505.1 bacterium
CGCCGTCGCTCCACACGCGGTAGTCGAGCGGGAAGCCGATGAAGTGACCGAGCTCTTGCGTACTCACCTCGACGCCCACGTGGCTCTTCAGTCGATCCGCTTCGCCCATCTCGATCAACAGCGGTCCGTAGTCGGCGAAGACGTCGTGGTCCGAGGACGACATGAAGTCCATGTCCTCCGCGACGAAGC
Organism: bacterium; assembly: GCA_030426505.1. Lineage (GTDB taxonomy): Bacteria > Myxococcota > Kuafuiibacteriia > Kuafuiibacteriales > Kuafuiibacteriaceae > JAUHYN01. Next base: position 190 of record JAUHYN010000360.1, read on the forward strand.
TCGTCACGCGGTCTTCCATCGGCGCGCTGCTGTCCGCGCTCGCCTCCGCGTGGACGTGGAAGTCGGCCGCGACGTAGCCGGTGCCGTCGACCTGTTCGACGACGCGCGCGGCGAAGGCGGTGCGGCGGCCGGGCTCGAGCAATACGGTCCCGCGCGTGACGTCGTGGTGCGGCCCGCGCGAGACGACGACCTCGTAGCGGCCCGCGGGCACGGCGGTCTCCGTTCGCCCGTCGCGGGTGTGGGCCATGTGGACGACGCCGTCGCTGCGTTCGCCGCCGCCGAGCTCGAGCGGGCGCGGGGCGGCGCGCTCGCAAGCGCACGCACCGCCGCGACAGAGGAGGCCGTCCGAGCAGTCTTCGTCATCGACGCAGGACCCCTGAGGGAGGCACTGCCCGACCGTGATGCGCGCGGCGATCGGGCGCCCGTCGTCGGCGATGACGTCGACCTTCAGGCGGCCGGGATCCGGCACCACGAGCGACGCGGTCCGGGTGACGCCGGGCGTGACCTCGACGAATGCGAGCGTGGAGAAGGTGTCGTCCGGGCTCGCGGCGACGAGGACCCAGCGGCCGGCTTCGACTTCGAGCGCGAAACGGCCGTCGCGGATCGGGTCCGTGCCGACGTCCGCCTTCGCCATCGCGCCGACCTCGGCCACGCCGTCGATGAAGTCTTCGGTGACGGTTCGGCAGCGGTTCGCGGCGAGGAGCGCGGCGACGTCGGCGAGCGGGCGCGGCGCGGGGCAGCGGCGGCGGCACGCTTCGTCGCACTCGAGATCCATGGGGTCGCGGATCGCGTAAACCTCGGCGCCCGGGACGGCGGCGCCGGACGGTCGCGCGGTGACGACGCCCTCCACGCGACCGGTGCGCACGCCGCGCGCGGCGAGGAGCGGCGCCATCGCGGAGGAGGCGTCGCCGGCGCCGACGGAGATCAGGCGCTCCATTCGGATGAGTTTTCCGCGGAGGCAGCTGCGGTCGTCGCGCCGGCAAGACGCGGCGGCGGTCGCGCCCATCGAGAACGGGCCGCCGAAGATCGGGATCATGATGCGGCCGCTCGGGGGCGCGAAGCCGTAGGAGACGCGGTCGCCGATCGCGAGCACGAGGTCGGTGCGGAGCGGTTGCGAGAGCGTGTCCTTGCCGACGTCGAACAGGCGTCGCACGTCGGAGGCGGCGTCGAAGCCGACGCGCGGGAGGAACGGTCTCAGGTGGCCGCCGAAGAGGAGCATGTCGCCGAGGAGGACGCCCGCGTTGCGTTGGTCGGCGGCGCGGCACACGGCGAAGTCGCCGCCGAGCGAGGTGGTGACGTCGGTGCAGAGTTCGCCTTCGTCGCAGTCTTCGTCGGACGCGCAGCGGCCGGTGCCGAGCGGGCGCGGGAGGTCGCCGAGCATGACGTCGGAGATGCCGGAGGGCTCGGGGCGGTCCGGGAGATCGTCGGCGCGGATCACTTCGGCGACGCCGCAGCGATCTGAGGTGCACTCGCAGTCGTCGTCGTAGAGGAGGTCGTCGCACTGGCCGCACCCGTCGGCGGGGGTCGCGCGGCAGAAGGGGACGTCGAAGCCCACGGTGGTGACGACGCGGAGCACGGACTCGCCGGGGCGCATCTCGTACTCCGTGTAGATGCGGAAGGCATCGTAGTCGGCGCTGGAGCCCACGAACGTTCGATCGAGGAGGATGTTGAAGGCGGCGAGCACCTTCTGGATCGGCGCGGCCTCGCCGGCGGCGGTGACCTCGGCGCCGTTCGACGACGGCGTGACGCGCACGTCGGGGCCGGTCGCCGCGCCGGTGATGTAGAGGTTCGCGGTGGGGGCGATCTGTTCGAGTTGGTCGAGGCCCCGGCCCGCGGCGAACGCGCGCTCGCTGCGTTGCAGATCGAGATCCACGATCGATCCGCCGAAGCCGAGCGGGACGCGCGAAGCGATGCCCTGCTCGATCACGGCGCGGATGCGATCGTTCTCGAGGAGGTAGTCGCCCTTCTTCGCCGCCGCCGCCGGGCCGCCGATCGCCTGGTCCAACGACTCGATCTTCATCGCGCGCGCGAAGCGCTCGGGCTCCGACTTGCACGCGACCAGCGCCGCGAGCGCGAGCCAGGACGCGCGCGCGCGCATCTTCAGAACTTCCCCTGGAGGTTCAGGACGACGCTGTCGTTGTCGCGCGTGGCGCCGTGACGCTCGCGGCGGTGCTGGTACGACAGCTGCGCGCGGACGTAGGGCGGGAGGACGATCGCGTTGACGCCGCCGACGATCGTGAGGAGATCGCCGGCGTCGTCGATCGCACGATCGTCGTCGAACCACTCCACGCGCGCGGCGGGCGTGACGGGGAGATCGATCAACGCCTCGAGGAGCCACGACACCTCGGCGTACGCGCCGCAGCGATCGATGCGGTCCGCCACTCCCGGCGCCGTCATCGGCGCTGCGTCGTCGGGCGTGAGGCGATTGCACAGCGCTTCGACTTGGAGCGCCGCGCCGAAGTACGTGAAGAGGAGGTCGGCCGTCCCGCCGATCGTGGCGACACCGACGCCGTCCTCGTAGAAGAACGCGCCGCCGATCGACACGCGCGGCTCGCGGTCGACGACGTCGCGGCGCGCGGGCCCGAGCGGTGCGGCCTCGACGCGGCCGCCGTACAGGAAGCCGCCGAACCGGTTGCCCTCGACGAAGCCCTCCGACGCGTTGAGGACGCTCGCGCTGTAGCGCAGCGCGCCGTCGAAGAGCTGCCCCTCGGCGTTGATCCCGAGGCGGCGCGACGGGACGAGCGCGCGCACCACGAACGGGCGCTCGATCGTGTAGAGCGCGGCGGACGAGTCGAGCGCGGCGCGCGAGAACGCGACCTTGCCGAGGCCGGCGGTGATCTGGAGCGCTTCGTCGAAGAGGTAGGTCATCTTCGCGTCGCTCACCACGCCGATGTCCTCGTCGCCTTCGAGGAGGTTGATCGCGAGGTAGATCCCGAGCCGCTCCACGAACCGCCCCGCGAAGCCGATGCGCCCGCGGCGGAGGCGGAAGCCGGCGCGCGTCGCGATGTCGCCGTCGTCGACCAGCGAGTCGTCGCCCGCGTAGAGGGCGGCGTGGACCTGGAGGAGGCCGCCGACTCGGAGCTTTACGCGGTCCGAGTCGAACAGATCGACCGTGGGGACGAGGTCCTCTTGGATGATGTTCGACAGCAGGACGGACGACGTCGCCGTGCCGGTCTCGCGGGTGACCTCGGTCGGCGTCGACGCGGCGAGGGCGAACGTCACCACCACGAACGAGAGCCCCATGTTCCAACATCGGCACGGACGCGTCCCGCGGTGCGCCGGATCCGCCCCGCGGTCGGGAACGTTCAGGCACGCTCAACCGGTGTCGGACGCGGACGCGGAGTTTGTTAGTTTGGAGGGCGAATGAGCGAGCGGCGACCGAACCTCCTCCGCGGGATGCGCGCCGGCCGCGCGCAGGGCGCGAGCCTCGAGCGCCGCGACGCGCTCGCGCACCTCGGCTCTTCGACGATGCACGAAGACCTCCGGGCGCGCCTCGCCGAAGCCCACGCCGCCGCGGAGCGCGATCGACTCGCCGACCGGGAGTGGGCGCTCATGACGGTGCGCGGGATCGCGGGCGCGATGGCGAAGCACGAGATCGAGGACGCGACGCTCGAAGGCGAAGCGCGCGCGCTCGCGCACGAGATCATCGCGCGCGACGAACGCGACTTCGCGCCGATCACCGCCGCGATCCGCGCGAAGACCTACGGCCCGGACGACTGGCGCCGCGCGCTCGACCGCCTCCCGGCCAACGAACACGACGCGTACACCGAGCGCATCCTCGGCGTCGCACACACGCCGCCCGCCGAGGTCGCGCGCGGCGAGCAGATGGTCCACTTCGTCGCGTCCCAGCTCGCGGAGATCCGCGACTTCGTCCCGCACCTCGGCGCGGACGACGTCGTGTACGACGTCGGGTCCGGCACCGGGAAGGTCGCGCTGCTGACCGCGTGGCTCACCGACGCGACCGTGAAGGGCGTCGAGCTCGACTCCGCCTACGTCGCCGTCGCCGATCGCGCCCGCGACGCGCTCGGCCTCGACGTCGAGTTCGTCGCCGCAGACGCCCGGAGCCTCGACTACGCCGACCTCACCGTCCTCTACCTGTACGAGCCGTTCCGCGGCGCCGTCATGGCCGAATTCCTCGAGCGCATCGACGCGCGGCGCCGAGAAGCCCCGATCCGCGTCTTCTCCAAATTCGTGGTCGAGGACGGCCTCGCGGGCGTCCCGTGGCTCGAGTGGGACGAAACGCTCCCTTCAGGGCTCCGGTTGTTCCGGAGTTCGTGAGCCCAATATGCTACAGTGTAGGACATGGACTCGATTCTGGCCGACGTCGCGTCCGGGGCCGTAGGGCTCGCCGACGTCGCGGGCGCCTCGCCGCGCATCCTCGAACAGCTCGTCGACAAGGCGCTCGGCCTCGCGCAGTACGGCAAGCTCGACGAAGCGGCCAAGCTCCTGTCGGACCTCGCGCTCTTCGATCGTCGCTCGGCGATGTTGCCGCTCCTGCTCGGCACCGTCCGCGCGACGGCGGAAGATCACGAGGGCGCCGTCCTCGCCTACGACGAAGCGCTCGAGCGTGAGGCCGCCGCGCCCTCGTCGCCGCGCTTCCGCGCCGAGCTGTGGTTGCTCCGCGCGCGGTCCGCGCTCGCCCGCGCCGACCGGGTCACCGCCGAACAAGATCTGAGACTCGCCGCCGCCGCTGAAGTCGACGGCGTGAGCGAGACCGCCGCGAGCATGCTCCGCGCGATGGAGGGCGCTACCGATGCGCATCCCTGACAGCAACTGGCTCGGTCGCCTCGAGCGCGCGACTCACACCGAAGGGACGAGCGAGGCGGACGCGACGCGACGCGCCGACCTCGTGAAGGCCGGCGACGACATCTTCGTCAAGGCCGCCGCCTACGCGCAGCAGGCGGGGGGCACACCGCTCGACGTCGGCGCGCGGCTGTGGGGCGCGCGTGGGCGCGACGGCATTCCCGGCCTCGCCGATCGCATCGCTTCGGGGCAGGTCGACGACGTGAAGACGCACCTGAAGGGCGCGACGCTCGACGAGGTCGGGCAGCTCGTCGACGCCCTCGCCGTGCGGATGCTCGCGAGCGAGGGTCGCGAAGACGAGCTCCACAAGCTGCTCGATCTCAAGGTCGTCGCGGACGCGGGCAAGGACCTCATCCCGCAGTACAACCGGCGCGTGCGGTCGCAGCTCGCGCACCAGCGACCGGAGGCGAAGATCGACCCGAAGTTCGCGGAGGCGTTCGGGGCGATCGAACAGCGCGTCGCGGATCACTACGTCGCGAAGCTCGTGGAGACCGGAACCGACAAGGTCCGGGCCGGGGCTGTCCAGGGCTCGAAGGTGTTGTGGGCGGCGGGGCTCGGCCTCGCCGACAAGATCCGCGGCGCGGCGGGCGGCGACAACCGCGTGAGCGCTGCGATCCGCGGCATGACCACGAAGGCGAAGGACGCCGTGAAGTCGGCGCTCCCGGAAGAGGTCGTCGCGCGCCTTCAGCAGGCGAAGGACGGCGCCTCGGTCCTCCTCGATGCGCTCGATGGCGTGGAGAAGGTCGACAGCGATCGCGAGCTCGCGGCGCGCTTCACCGCGACGCTCCCCGCGCTGAAGGAGACGCTCGATCCGAAGGCGAACGCCGTCGCGGTCGGGATGCTGAAGGAGGGGGCGGCGGTCGTGACCGGTTCGGCGGGCCACGAGATGGTCTACCTCCGCGACACCGGCGAGCTGCAGATCAACGAGCTGTCCGGGCTCGGGCTGCGTCTCGGGATCGGCGGCACCGTCCGCGCGTTCACGCGGAACGCGTACGGTGACGTCGCTTCGGACCCGGAGCACCAGCGTCGTTCGGGCGCGGAGATCGGCGCGATCTGTGGGCACCTCGGCACGTACAAGAACGCGGGCGGTGGATCACGTGGTTGGCACTCCACGTTCAGCCTCGGCTACAACCTCAGCGTCCCGTTGCTCTCGGATCAGTCGGTGTTCGACGTGAAGGCCGACCGCGTGCGGACCGTGAAGCTCGATCCGCAGGAGATCCAACGCATCGAGGCGCAGCTGGGGCATGTGAGCTCCGGCGCCGCGAAGTGGCACGGCAAGATGCGCTCGGCGACCGCCGGGTGAGTCAGGCTTCGGGGCGGGTTTCTGGGATCGTGATCGTCACCTTGCCGCGCGTGCGCTTCGATTCGATGTGGCGGTGCGCGTCGGCGATCGCGTCGAGCTCGTAGCGCTGATCGATGACCGGGCGGAGGCGCCCGTCGTCGGCCCAGCCGGCGAGGGTCTCGAGGTCGGCGCGATTCGATCGGACGACGACGAGCTTCGTGCGCTGCTTCGAGAACGTGGTGCGTGCGACCTCGAGGAGCACGCGCGGGTTGGGGACGGTCGAGACCAGCGTCGCGCGCGGTGACAGGCAGCGGCGGACGGCCTCCAGCGTTCGGTTGCCGAAGACGTCGAAGAACACGTCCACGTTGGCGAGCGCGGCGATCGGATCGGCTCCGTCGTAGGCGAGGGCTTCGTCGGCGCCGAGCGAGGCGCAGAGCTCGGTGTTCTTCTGTGAAGAGATCGTGGTGACGCGCGCGCCGAGCGCTTTGGCGATCTGAATCGCGAGCGTGCCGACGCCACCCGAGGCGCCGTTGATCACCGCGTGTTGGTCGCGGCGCAGGCCCCCGTCGTCGCGGAGCGCCTGCAGTGCGGTCTGACCCGCGAGCGGGAGTGAAGCGGCCTCCTCGAAGTCGAGCTTCGCGGGCTTGTCGGTGAACTCGTCGTCGTCGACGGCGACGCGCTCGGCGCAGGTGCGTCCGAGCATGCCGTTGACCATCCCGAACACCTCGCGGCCGTCGAACTCTCCGGCGAAGTCGTAGCCGCAGAGGCGAGGGAAGGGCCCGCGGACGAACGTGGAGAACTTCCCCTTCCGCATCAGGACGTCCTTCGGGTTGAGTGCGGCCGCCATCACATCGACGACCTTCGCGCCGCTCGGTTCGGCGGTCTCGCCGATTCTGAGGACTTCCGGGCCACCGAAGTGGTCGTAGAGGGCGGCGCGCACGACGGAGTCCGTGGTACCGCGCTTTGGCGCGTTCCACAAAGCTCGCTTAAGCTGGCGGTCGGGTGCGTCTTCGCGTCGCGGTGTTGTTGGGCTCGTTGGGTGTCGCTTCTCCGGCGGCGGCGCAGCTCACGGGCGATCACGCGGTGGAGCGCGCGAAGGCGTCGCGGCCGGATCGGCCGCGGTCGATGCTCGAGGCGCACGCGTCGTTCGGTCGGATCGATCGCGACCTCTACATGACGACGGTCTTCCGGTTGAACTACAACCAGGACTACTGGGGGATCGGGATTCAGCTGCCGTTCCGCATCCGGCTCCAGAACAAGTCCGGCACCGAGGCCGCGGCGGGGTTCCTGCGCAAACAGGACTGGGACGAGTGGACGGACGCGCTCCGCTTCTTCAACTACGCGTACGTAGGGCGGGCGGACCGGCTCGGCCCGTTCTTCTTGCAAGGTGGCTTGCTCGAGCGACGCTCGCTCGGGCACGGCTCGATCCTGCACCGCTACTACAACGGCATGGACATCAATCGGTGGCGGGTCGGGATCAATGCGTTGGC